>DATLHT010000241.1:0-11507 GCA_035539795.1 Burkholderiaceae bacterium | reverse complement strand
GGTGTAGCCGGCGCCGATGATGACGACATCGGCTTCCATGTCGGCCGTGACGGGGCCATCATCAGGCGGCGGCGTGCCGGCCGAGGCGGCCCAGTAGGACGGGGGGAATTCCTGACCGACGCCGGGACTGCGCGACACCAGCGGATCGTATGTGGGATCGTACTTTGCCATGTTGGCGATTCCTTGGAAGTGGGCGTGGCCGGATCAGGCAGCCGGGACCGGCGGGCAATCCTTGCGGTAGGCTTCCTTGATGGCGATCTTGCCATCACGCAAGGTGAAGACGTCGCAGCCGTTGGCTTCGATGCGCGAGCCATCCGGACGGGCAGCGGAGAAGGTCCATTCCGACAGGCCGCGGTCGCCGGCAGCGAAATGCCGGCCGTTCTTCCACTGCACGTCCGGGAAGGTGGCGATCACCTGCGCAAACGCCGCACGCACGGCGGCCTGGCCTTCGAAACGGGTACCGGCGGGGCTGGGTCCGCCGGCTGCGGTAAACACGCAATCGTCGGTCATCATCGACATGATGGCGTCAAGATCGTGGCGGTTGAAGGCATCACCAAAGGCTTGCAGCAGGTCGACGGCGGAAGTGTGCGGGGAAGTGCTCATGGGAACTCCTGGATTCAGACAAGTGAACCCATTATGTGAAACTCGCACGGTGGACCATAGTGCCAGACCCGGGTATTTGTGGATCCAGTAGAACCACAAGCATGCATTTTTTTGATCCACAGCCATAATGCAAGCTGTATCCTCTTCCTCCCATGCCACCATGAGTCGCACGAATCTGTTCTGGAACCGCTTGTTCCAGCTCTCGCCCGAATCTGGTATCAGCCTGCAGGGCCAGATCCGCCAGCAACTGGTTTCGGCCATCCTCGGCCGCCAGTTGCCGGAAGGCAGCGCCTTGCCGTCCAGCCGGGAGCTGTCGCGCGAACTGGGCGTGGCACGCAACACCGTCATCCTGGCATTCCAGCAGTTGGTGGAGGAAGGTTTCATCATTACCCGGGCGCGGCGCGGCTATTTCGTGGCGGATCGCCTGCCGGATGCGCGGGGAGAAACGCTGGCCTCCCAGCAGCCACGCGACCGCTCGATTCCGCACCACACCCAACGCACGCCGACGCATGGTGCCAGCGCGCCTGACTGGTCAGGGCGCATGCACTACATGACCGGCCTGCGCGCCATCGCCAAGCCACGCGAGTGGCAGAGCTATCCCTATCCATTCATCTACGGGCAGTTCGATCCAGCCCTGTTCCCCACTGCCGACTGGCGCGAATGCACGCGTATGGCGCTGGCCGTACTGGAAATCCGCGGCTGGGCCTCCGATCTGATCGACCGCGACGATCCGCTGCTGATCGAGCAACTGCAGAAACACATCCTGCCGCGGCGCGGTGTATGGGCCAGTTCGGACGAGATCATGGTCACGCTGGGAGCGCAGAACGCGCTGTACCTGCTCGCGGATCTGCTGATGAAGCACGCACGCGTGGGACTCGAGGAGCCGGGCTACAGCGACGCCCGCAACATCTTCAGCATGCGCGGTGCAGAACTCGTGCCCCTGCCTGTCGACGAGTCGGGCCTGCGGCCGGATGGCGGCATTGAGCAGTGCGACTATGTCTTTGTCACGCCAAGCTACCAGTGCCCGACCACCGTGACCATGCCCATGGAACGACGCGAAGCGCTGCTTGCCAAGGCCACGGAACATGACGTGGTGCTGATCGAGGACGATTACGATACCGAAAATCCCGGCACCGACCAGCCGCTGCCGGCCCTGAAAAGTCTGGACCGCGATGGCCGCGTGATTTATATCGGCAGCCTCTCCAAGTCGTTCGTGCCGGGGCTGCGGATGGGCTATATCGTGGCGCCGCCGGAGGTGATCCGCCAGGCGCGCGCGCTGCGACGCTTCATGCTGCGCCACCCGCCAGCCAACAACCAACGTGCTACTGCGCTGTTCATCTCGCTTGGCCACCATGACGCGCTCCTGCGCCGGGTTACGCCGGTGTATCAGCGCCGCGCGCAGGTCCTGCGCGAGGCGCTGCTGCGCCATCTGCCGGAATGCCGCTTCCAGAATTCGCGCGGCGCATCATCATTCTGGGTCGAGGCGCCACCCGGCGTGGACAGCCGGCTGCTCACCGAGGTCGCGCTGAAGCACGGCGTGATCATCGAGCCCGGCGATGACTTCTACGCCGCCAACGGGCCCTGCCGTTATTTCAGGATGGGATTCAGTTCGATCACCGAGGATCGGATCGAAGAAGGCGTAAAGCTGCTCAGCCAGCTGCTCGAGCACCCCGCAGTCCGCATCCCCGGCTGAGATCCGGGATGCGGTGCGGACGATGGCCGGCCCAGCACGTTACTTGAGGCGGCAGATCAGGCTTGATGTATCCCAGCGCCCGCCGCCCTGCTTCTGCACGTCGGCATAGAATTGGTCGATCAGCGCAGTCGCCGGCAGTGGCGCCTGGTTGCGCTTGGCCTCGGCGAGGCACAGGCCCAGGTCCTTGCGCATCCAGTCCACGGCAAACCCGAAATCGAACTTGCCTTCGCACATGGTCAGGCCGCGATTCTGCATCTGCCATGACGAGGCGGCGCCCTTGCCGATCACGTCAAGCACCTTTGGCATGTCGAGACCGGCTTGCTGACCGAAGTTCAACGCCTCGGACAGCGACTGCAGCAACCCCGCGATGCAGATCTGGTTGACCATCTTGGTCAACTGGCCGGCGCCCGATTCGCCCATGCGCGTCACGGCCTGGGCATAGGCGTCGATCACCGGCTGCGCCGTGGCGAACGGCTCGGCATCGCCGCCGCACATCACTGTCAGCACGCCATTCTTCGCCCCCGCCTCGCCACCCGACACAGGTGCATCGACAAAATGCAGGCCGCGTTCACGCGCGACGGCATACAGCTCGCGCGCCACATCGGCACTGGCCGTCGTATGGTCGACAAAGATCGCGCCGGGCTTCATGCCGGCAAATGCGCCGGACTCGCCGAGCACCACCGCACGCAGGTCATCGTCGTTGCCGACACAGGCGCACACGATGTCGGCGCCTTCTGCAGCCTCACGCGGCGTCGCCGCGGCGCGGCCGCCATTCGCCTGCACCCATTGGGCGGCCTTCGCCTGGGTCCGGTTGTACACCGCCACGGTATACCCGGCGCGCGCCAGATGTGCCGCCATATGCACCCCCATGACACCAAGACCAATGAATGCGACGCGCGTATTCGAGTTTTCCATGACGAGTCCTTTCTCCGTTGTGTTGGGGTGGCCCTCATTATAGGCATGCAACGGCACAAATGAATCGCCAACGGCACTGTGCCTTGCCGTGCGGGGTGATCTGGCATACAACAAGTACATGCACTCCGGCTGCGTTCCAGACCATCCGGCAGCAGCCGGTTCATCCTGGGTAACCATCAAGGAGACCCCCATGCGCAAACGCATCTACTGGCTGCTCCCCGACCTCGCGAGCGCCCGGCGGACGATGGACGATCTTCTGCTGGCACGCGTCAGTGAGCGGCACATCCATTTTCTCGCGGCAGAGGGCACCGACATGGCCGGTCTGCATGAAGCCAACATCCTGCAGACCTCGGACATCGTACGCGCGGCACAGATGGGGCTGATGATCGGCGGCGGTGTCGGCATACTTGCCGGCCTTGCTGCAGCCATGTTCCCCATCGTCGGCGATACACCGCAGTGGGGCATGGTCGGCGTGCTTGCCGTACTCGGCGGCCTGTTCGGGGCCTGGTCGGCCAGTATGATCGGCAGTTCGGCGCGCAGTACGCGCATCAAGCGTTTCGAGGACGCGATCGCGCGCGGACAGATCTTGCTGATGGTCGACGCTGCACCCGGCCAGATCGAGGAAATCGAAAACCTGCTGCAACGGCAGCACCCTGAAGCGCACTTTGAAGGGATGGATCCGGCGATTCCGGCGTTTCCATGAGCCTCATTCGTTGCTCACGACGACGGGGAAGCTGCCGGCGGCATGACCGGCACCCCGTCAGTGTCTTCAGGCCTTCTGATGGCCAACGAAGCGGATCGGCATCGGCTGCAAGTTGCCGGTGCGCGTCTGCTCGACCAGATCGCGCTTGAGGATCTTGCCGCTCGCGGTCAGCGGGAAATGCTCGAGACTCAGGAAGTACTCCGGCATATCGTACTTCGATAGCCCGTTCTCCGCGAGATGGATCAGCAGATCATCAGGGTCGATCTGGGCCTGCGCGCGCGGAATGATCGAGAGGCACACCTTCTCGCCCAGACGCGCATCGTCGACCGGGAAAGCTGCCGCGCGCTCCACATCGGGATGGCGCATCGCCAGGTCTTCGATGCGGGCCGGATGGATATTGTGTCCGCCACGGATGATCAGGTCCTTCTTCCGACCGACCACCTGCAGGCAACCGTGTTGGTCGAAGACGCCAAGATCGCCACTCATGAACCAGCCGTCACGATTGAACGTGCCTTCCGTGGCCGCCTGATCGCCAAAGTAGCCGAGCATGAGGATGCCGCCGCGGCCACCGACCTCGCCCACTTCGCCCGGACCGGCCTCTTCGTCCGGATTGTCCTGCTTCCACAGGCGGATTTCGTAGCCGATACAGGCGCGCCCGCAGCTGCCCACCAGCGCCTCCTGGGGATCGGTCGGCACGGTATAGCAATGCGAGCCGTTTTCGGTCATGCCGTAGACGTTCTGCGGCATCACGCCCAGCGCGTCGTACCGTGCGGCTACCTCGCGCGGAATCACCGCGCCGGACAGGTAGAAAGTCTGCACCTCGCCGAGTCTGGCCAGGCCCCGTTCGCGCACGGCCTCGAGAATATCCATGGCATGCGTCGGCACGCCCATCAGATAGGTGGCACCGGTTTCGACGATCCAGTCGAGATATTCCGCACCACGCCGGTTGTCGGTGACGATCAGCTCAAGACCGACTGCCAGCATCTGCTCCAAAGCGACCGTGGCGATATGATGGCTGAGCGGGCTCAGTGTCAGCAGCCGGGTTGCGGTTGTCTGCCCCCAGTCGGCGGCGAGTGCGCGACCGTTGGCCAGCAGCGTGTTGTCGCTATGCATCACGCCCTTGGGCAAGCCTGTCGTCCCTGAGGTGAAGGCGAGATAGACGATCTTGTCAGGATTAAGATCCGGGCCCTCCTGCGCCACCGGCGGCTGCCGGCCAGGAAAGGCCTCGGCGCCGGCGGGCAGCGGCACGGACTGGCCTTCGTATTCGGTCAGCGAAAACAGCGCATCAAGTGAACGGATATCGGCAGCGCGCTCGAAGATGGAAGCTTGCTTGCCGTCGGCACCGTGGCCTTCCATAGCGAACAGGGCACGGCATTGCACGCGATTCAGGAGCGTGCAAATTTCATCGACCGTGTAGTTCTGGTGCAGTGAGGGGCAGCATACGTAGCCATTCCGCGAACAAGCCAGGAAGACGATAACCGCGTGCGCCACATTGGGCAGCCAGACGCCGACCCGATCGCCGGGCCGCAAGCCACGCTGCTGCAAGGCGGCGGCCACGCTGTCGGCCCACTCGACCACCTCGCGCCAGGTGAGACGCATGGTGGCATCGCGCAGCGCGAACGCATCGGGCCGCTCCTGCGCATGCCGCTGCGCGAGCGTGTAGAAAGTATCGTCCTGCCAGATGCCCGATTGGTAATAGGCACGGCTGGATTGGGAATCGTGGAGAGTCAGGATCTTCTGCATGACAACGCCTTGGGGGGCGGATCGCGAGGCATCCCGGTGCCCGCTTGTTCGCACGTGTCGATCAGGACCGTGCGCGTGCCGTGGCACGCCAGCCCGCATGGATGCTACCACGGATCACATGCACCTGGCCGGAGCGCCATGCCTGCACGCTTTTGACACACCGCGCCGCAATCAAGAAAAGCCTGGCTGTTTAACCCGTTTTCAGAACATGGCCCGTTTAAGATCTGAGAGTATCCGGCCGGGATTCCCCCAAACAGGTGGTGACTTCCGCCGAACCGGACTTGATAATATGGATTCTTCGTCTGCCTCATGGCGCAAGGCAGGGAAACGTAAAGCAAAAACGCAGCGGGTACACAAAACATGATGTCGCGACCGGAGGCTCGCTTCGGTCCAGTGCAACTCTGTCCAGCTTTACCGCAGTGCTCGCCCGTATTCACGGGTGATTTTCTCGAAGGGAGTGTCTGATGAAAAAAGCAAGTGAAACGGCAATGCCCCTGGAAAGCGAGGTCATCAGCCCGCTCAGCCAGGAACAGCTGGATGCCATTTTTCAGCCGCAGGCATCGTCCGATAGCGAGGCCGTCAATGTCGGCCGCAGCTATTACGGCGGTGAATGGGACAAGAAAAAGAAGTAAATCACGGCAATCGATTATCCCCGGCAACCGCCGGGGATATTTTTATCCTCGGAACATTCCGACATGCCAGAGCCGGTTTCCGTGCTGCCCCGTTCGTCCGCCCGCGCAGCAGATGCCGCCAGTATTCCCGTTTCTATTCTGCCAGCCGACCGGCTGCGGAACACGTTGACTGCGCTTGCCGCCAACTGCAGCGTGGGTGGCGCGTCGGCCCTGCGGACTTCTCCCGGACTGGCGTTCTGGTCCGCCCTGCCTGACTGGTTTTGCGATCAAAGCCACCAGCTGATCGAACGCGCACTGAATGACGGCCATGCAGCATGTGCCGTGGCACTGGCCCGGCATCTGATACTGCGCCGGGCCTCCCTGCAATCGATCGATGGCCAGGTCAGCTGCCTGCAGGAACTGCATGAGTTGCGGCATGACGCGATAGAACCCGGCATGGCGGGGCCGCCTGCAACTTCGACCTCTGCATATGAGAACGCATGCGTCGCGGTCTGCCTGCGTCTTCTGTCGCAGCACCACGATCCCTTCCGCTGGCGCCACCGGATACCGGCAGCCCTGGCCGCGCAGGAACGCGCCTTTGATGCGGCCGTCTTCCGGTTCTGCCAAGTTGAGCCCGTGGTGCGCCCGGCAGCCGCTCATGGCGCACGCCGTGGCGTCGGGTTCGCGCCGGCACGCGCCCTGATTCTGGCAGCGCTCCAACAGTATTTCGGTATGCCGTTCATACCGCATCCGGTCAGCCAGCGTACCGCGCTGACTGACACATTGGGTTGCGGCCTGCCCCTCGTCATCGTCGGCGGCAGCGGTCCGATCGACGGCGACGATACCAGACATGCCTGGGTCTGCCAGGCATGGCAGAGTGATGACGGCCAGGCCGACATCTTCGACCCCGCCCCGGCGCGCGCGGAACGGCAACTTCTGGATGCGTTCCTGGATCGCCTGAGCGCCGACAGCCTTGCGTTTGTGCGTACACCGGCATGAGCACATCCGGCAACCACCACCTGTCTCCCCTGCCGTTTCTGGCAGTGACCCTGCGACAGCTGCCCCGCCACATGCATATTGCACTGGCGCTGGCCGCCGGCCTCGTGCTGCTGAGCGCGGCCGGCATGATGGCATCGCTCGAGTTCAGCCGGATGACGCTCCAGGCCGTGCGCGTCGACCTCTATCAGGGCGAGCTGGAACGCACCATCCAGTGGGTGCTGGCATCTCTGGGCGCACCGGCGACACGCGCGAGTCTGGCACTGGGTGCCGCGACCATTGCCGTGGCCGTGCTGGCCTATGCCATCGGCTTCCTGCGGGACTGTCTGTTCGACCGCATTGCCCTTGACGTGGTGCTGCAAGTCCGCCATCAGGCCATGCAGCGAGTGCTGGGGTACCGCTATGCCGATCTCCTCTCCAGCGATCCCGGCACCATCAACAAGCGGATCTTCCACGACATCAGCATGCTCCAGCGGCTGCTGGTCGATTGCCTGCTGCTGCGCGTCGTCGATGCGGTGCTGCTGCTGGCCTGCCTGGGCTACCTGTTTGCGCTGCAGCCGATGGTCGCGCTGCTCGCTGCGGTGGTCGTCGCGCTTCACGCTGCTGCCGCAGTCCTCTCGGCCCTGCTCGTGCAGACGTCGATCCGGCGCGCCGACCATGCCGCCGAACGGCTCTGGTCACGTCTGGCCCAGTTGCTGGCGCGGTTGCGCCTGGTACGGGCGGTGGGCGCCGAGACCGACGAAATGACCCGCCTGTCCCGCGAGCTGCACGACGAGACGCAGGCACGCCGGCAGGTCGGCATCTATCTGTTCTTCGACAAGGCACTGACCGGCTTGCTGCATTTCTCGGGTCCGGTGCTGATCCTGCTGGCCTTGGTCTTGACGAGCGGCCAGGCCAGTATGCAGATCGAAACCTTCGTGGTGCTGGTCATGATCCTGGGCATGATGTTTTCCGCCGCAGACAATCTGACCGCTGTGTTCATGGACTTGTCCCGTATCGCTGTAGCGACTAACAATATCCAGGCCCTGCTCGGCATCCGTGTTGAACATCCGGGGCGCGTCGATGCGGCACCTCCGGTTGCTCCCGAGCCCGCTCTCCTCACGATTGCAAACCTGCGCTTCAGGTATCCGGGCGCAGCCAAGGGAATACATCTCCAACAGCTGGCCATCCAGCCTGGCGAGAAAGTGGCCATCCTCGGTGCCAGCGGCATCGGCAAGAGCACGCTGCTCGAACTGATCGTGGGCCTGCATGATGACTACGAGGGCCATCTCGGCCTGGGCCCATGGACGCTGCAGCATGGCAGCTCGAACCGCGCGTGGCGCGGACAGATCAGCTACCTGCCGGCAGCGATCGAACTGGTGGAAGGCGATCTCTACGACAACCTTTTCTACGGACTGCCCCGGCCTGCACACGCCGATACCGATCCCGCCCTGCAGTCGATGCTGGGCCGGTTCGGACTCGATGCGCTTGCGCCGGCAGCGCTGCCGCATGCCGCCTTCGAGGCTTCCATCGGCAAGCAGCATCTTTCCACCGGGCAAATCCGGCGCATCCAGCTCGTGCGCACCCTGTTGCGCAGCACAGGTACGCGCCTGGCACTGCTGGATGAGCCGGTCGCGCCGCTGGCCGCAGGAGACCGTCTCGATGCCATGACGCACTTTTTCGACCTGCTGGAGCCGGACGCCGCCGCCATCGTCGTGACGCACCAGACGGATATCCTGCCCCTGTGCGACCGCGTCATCATGCTGGGCGAACTGGCTTCGGGGGAAATCGGCATTGTCCAGACATGGCGTCCCCAGCCCCCGGCAGACGTGCACTCGGAAACCCTCCCGCATATGGTGAGCCATGGACAGTAGCGCCAGAACATGGCCCTTGGCATTGCTGGGCGCACGGCGGTTGCGCGTCGTGTCCGTGACGCATGCACAAACGACCCTCGATGCAGAACCGGCCGGCAACAGTGCGGCGTTCAGGCCCAGGCTGACGCAGGTGCCAATTGCGCTGGAGGACGTCACCGCTTCGCCCGAGGAGCGCGGCGGCATCTGGTTCCGCTTCTTCAACAGCTGCAATCTGCGCTGCAGTTACTGCGATGAGCCAACCTTGCCCGCCGATCCGGTCAACGCGGAACTGGCGCTCGCCACGTTGGGGCAATTGCGGCGGCAAGGTTTCGACCACATCACGCTGTCCGGTGGCGAGCCGACGCTGCTGCGCCAGTTGCCGCGATTTGTCAGGCAGTTGCGCAACGCCGGGTTCGCATGGATTTCAGTGGCGACGAACGGTTATGCCTTGCGCGAGCCCGCATTCGTTGAGGCGCTTGTCGATGCCGGGGTCCGGGAACTGTATGTCTCGGTCCATGGCGCCGATGCAGAAGCAGCCGCCACGACCACCGGCAAACCCGCCTACTGGGAAACGCTGGAAACCGCGCTCGCCAATGTACAGTCGATTGCCGGCCCGAGGATTCATCTGGGCCTGAACCACGTCATCACCACGCTGTCGATCGGCAAACTTGCGGACCTCGCGCAGCTGGCCCGCCGCTATGGAGCACGCTCCCTGCAACTCTCGCTGATGGAGCAGTACGTGCCAGGCGATGCCTCGACCGCCCTGATGCCCCGGCTGTCGGACTTCACCGGCGAACTCCCGGGCGTGCGCGACCTGCTGCAGGAAGCGGGCATCTCGTTTTCGGTGGAAAGCATTCCGCCCTGCCATCTGCTCGGACTGGAAAGCCACTATCTGGATTTTCGCCGCAGCCGCACATCGCATGCACGGGTGGTCTATCAGTCGGATGGCGAAGCGGACGTGGTGCAGCTGACGCGCGGTGCATCGCGCGACATGGAGAAAGTCTTCAGCAGCCGCTGCGATGCCTGCCTCTACCGCTCGCACTGCTGCGGCATCCACCATTCCTATATGTCCACGCATGGCGCGGGCGATCTCATGCCCGTGGGGCATGCACAGATCGCCAGGCGGCAGGAGAACCACGCATGACTTCGATAGCGATCCCCGCTTCCATCCCGGTCCGCAGCGGCGCCTTTGTTCCACCCATCGCGGAACTCAAGCCGGTACGCACCGCCGGCGCCCTGTCCCTGTGCCTGACCCGCAACTGCAACCTCAGCTGCACGCATTGCAGCGTTGAAGCACTGAATGGCCGCAAGCCGCAGATCATGGATATCGGGATTGCCCGGCAAGCGCTGGAAACGTTCGTCCGGCCTGCGCAGCGCCAGCATTTCCGCATCGTGTTCTTCGGTGGAGAACCCATGCTGGCCCCGCTCGCCTGGTTCGAAGAATTCCACGCGATGCTGGCGGATTATCCCGACACGCGCTTCGCCCTCGGCATGCAGACCAACGGCACCATCATGGGTGAGCGGCATATCGCGTTTGCCCGCCGTACCGGCATGCAATTGAGCATCAGCCTGGATGGCCGGCCCGAGGTCAATGACGTATTGCGCGAGCGCGGCAACAAGGTTGTCACCAATATCAGAAAGCTGGTGGACGCCGGCCTGCCACCCAAGATCGTGGTGGTGATCGCCCCGCACAACCACGACAAGATACCGGAGACGCTTGCATTCCTGCAGAGCCTTGGCGTGAGCGGCGTGCGCTTTAACACCCTGTTCGAGGTGGGTCGCGCCGCGGACGGCGACACCCTCACGGACGAACAGTTGCTGGCTGCCAAACAGGCGCTCATCCGCCACGAACTGGCCAACGACGGTAGCCGGCTCAGCGATGTGATGACGCTGCGCATGCTCACCGACTACGCACGCCATCAGTTCCGCGAACAACCCGGCCAACGCAACGACTGCACCGGTTACACCTGCCACGCGGGCTTCACCTATTTTTCGGTCGACCCGCAGGGCGATGTATTTCCCTGCTCGGACATGACCTTCACCATGCACGACTTCCGGCTGGGCAATGTGCTCGATCAGGGTTTCGATCCACGGCACGTCACCGGCACGCTCGCGCGCTTCCATGCCAAAGGCGAGTGGTGGGACCGGTGCCACGGTTGCACGGCCAGCACGATTTGCGACTTTGGCTGCCCGGCACTCACACCCGCGGCGGCGCACACCGGCAATCCACATTGCCATGTCATCAAGATGCTGTGGACGTTTCTGGAAGAGAACCGGGACGCGGTTATGCGGTGGTACGAGCGGCAATCATAAAAAAAGCCCCGCAGTTACCTGCGGGGCTTTTTTCGTATCTGGTAGGCCGTGCGTGACTCGAACACGCGACCAACGGATTAAAAGTCCGCTGCTCTACC
>DATLHT010000240.1:0-4710 GCA_035539795.1 Burkholderiaceae bacterium | reverse complement strand
TGTCGATATCGACTTTCTTGGTGTTGTGCGCGGTGTTCTTCGCCTCGCCAGCACCGGTGCCGTAGCCCTTGATGGTCTTGGCCAGGATCAGCGTCGGCTGGCCCTTGTGCTGCGTGGCGGCATGGAAGGCGGCGTAGATCTTGTGCGGATCGTGCCCGCCGCGGTTGAGGTTGTTGATGTCTTCGTCGGACCAGTCGGCCACCATGGCCTTCAGTTCCGGCGTATTGAAGAAGTGCTCGCGCACGTAGGCGCCGCCCTTGGCCTTGAAGGTCTGGTATTCGCCATCCACGCATTCCATCATGCGCTTCATCAGCAGGCCCTTGGTATCGCGTGCCAGCAGCGAATCCCAGCGGCTGCCCCAGACAACCTTGATCACGTTCCAGCCCGCGCCACGGAATTCCGATTCCAGTTCCTGGATGATCTTGCCGTTGCCGCGCACCGGGCCATCGAGACGCTGCAGGTTGCAGTTGATGACGAATACGAGATTGTCGAGCTTCTCCCGACCGGCCATGCCGATCGCACCGAGCGATTCCGGCTCGTCGGTCTCGCCGTCACCCAGGAATGCCCAGACCTTGCGGCCTTCCGTAGCGACCAGGCCGCGCGAATGCAGGTAACGCATAAAGCGCGCCTGATAGATCGCCATGATCGGACCCAGACCCATCGACACGGTCGGGAACTGCCAGAAATCCGGCATCAGCCACGGGTGCGGATAGGACGAAATGCCTGTGCCATCCACTTCCTGGCGGAAGTTGTCGAGCTGGCTCTCGCTCAGGCGGCCCAGCAGAAATGCGCGCGAATAGGTGCCGGGTGCCGAATGGCCCTGCACGAAGATCAGGTCGCCGCCATGTTTCTCGGAGGGAGCGTGCCAGAAATGGTTGTAGCCGACGTCATACAGTGTGGCGCCCGAGGCAAACGAGGCAATATGGCCGCCCACGTTGGTGTGCTTGTTGGCACGCAGCACCATGGCCATGGCATTCCAGCGCGTGTAGGAGCGGATGCGATGCTCAATGTCCTGGTCGCCCGGGATGCGGGCCTGCTGCTCGACGGGGATGGTATTGATATAGGGGGTTTCCGCATGGAACGGCTGGGTCACGCCGTTCACGCGGGCAAATTCGATCTGGCGGTCGATCAGATAGGCAGCGCGGTCGCTGCCCTCGATCCCGATCACGCTTTCCAGCGCTTCCAGCCACTCCTGGGTTTCCTGCGGATCGGCGTCATTGCTGGCAACTGAACTACCGAGAACCTGTTCGGGTACGGCGGACATATCTGTCTCCTATGCTTATGGCACTTTTTGCGTGTTCGGGAAAAGCCAAGCAGCGATCGGTAGCACGCTCCTGATGGGGTCGCGCGGAGTCCCTTGGTGGACTTTCCCGGATGAGCCGATTCTATGGGGGGCGCTCAGGCAAAACAAGTCAATTTTTCAAATTACGGTATAGTTTCTTATAATGTGAAATTATGCGGCGACGCAATATGAATTAGTTGCAGTGCAATATGCGCAGTTCGGCGACATTCACGGCATTTTTATGGATGCCCACCCCAGTGCGGACACCAAGACGCGCACGTGGTGTGTACAGCGGTGAATAGAACGGCGGCGATCACGAGGACGCCGCAGCCCGCTCGACCGTTCTCTACAACATCGACAGCAAGGCCACAGTCGGGGCGAACCGGCATCGGGTTGGACAAGCCATGTCCCTGAACTTTCCCCAATTCCGTTTCGCCATCTCGATACCAACATCGCCAGCAGCAGTAGCTGTCCCTCCACCAGGACCCATGCCACCCCTCGCACGCCCCGCCCCACTGAAGCCCGTAGGCGCTTTCCCTCAGCGACGCCAGCCTTGAATGCCGGTACACTGCAGGTCTTAACCTTCTGCCATCCATGCCGTTATTCCAGCGCCTGCGTCAACGCTTCCGCTCAGCTCCCGCGCCGTCCCCTCTGCGCGACCCCCAATTGCCATCGGAAAAGCTCGATGCGGCCGCGGCCGAACTGGGGGCAGAGTTCGCCGCCACTTCCTCCCGCCGCCCCAAGGGGCTCTGGCGCCTGCGCTGGTGGCGGAGTTGGTCATCGGGCTGGTACATCCTCGTGCCGGTGGTGGCCATGGTGCTGTTCGCCTGCAGCATGGCGCTTATCCTGTGGACGCTGCACCAGACGGAAATCCAGCAGCAGCGCGACTCGCTGTACCGCGATGCCGCCTGGGCCCAGCAGAAGGTCCGCCTCAGCCTGCTCAGCAACCAGGATCAGCTGGCCTCGCTGGCACGTGATATCGCCGCTGCGCAGCTCGACCAGAACGCCTACCGCGTGACCGCCCAGGAAATCCTGCGCGAGCACCCGGAAATCGTCTTCATCAACTGGCTCGATGCCGGCCGCCGCACGCGCTGGGCGCTGCCCTCTACCTCGGAATTCGCCTCGCGCATGCGCGAGACGCCCGATGAGCCAGTCGATCCGGATATCGCCGTGACCTTCGAGACCGCCCGCGAAACCCAGCGCGTGGTCTACTCGCGGCCGCTCCTCAATGCCCGCGGCGAAAGCTTCATGCTGTTGCTGGTACCCATCGTGCGCGACAACGATTTCCTCGGCACGCTCAGCGCGGTGTATTCGATCAACGGCATCCTGACCCACCTGATGCCAGCCGAACTGACCGAGCGCTACAAGTTCTCGCTGATCGACAAGAACAATATCCTGCGCGCCAGCACCTCGCGCCGGCCCGCGCCGAATCCGTCGCTGAGCTACGAGGTGCTGCTCGATCCGCCGGGCCATTCACTGTCACTGCGTGCCGACGCCTACCCCCCGCGCTCGAACCTCCCGAACACCATGATGGCCTGGCTGGTGGGCGGGCTGTCGTGCTTCGTGCTGTGGAGCCTCTGGTCCGTCTGGCGGCATACCCGGCAGCGCGCCGAAGCGCAGCGCGCCCTGCTCGAGGAGACCTCATTCCGGCGTGCGATGGAAAACTCCATGCTGATCGGCCTGCGCGCGCTCGACCTCAGCGGCCGAATCACCTATGTCAACCCAGCGTTCTGCCGCATGACTGGCTGGTCCGAAGCCGAACTGGTCGGCCGTTCCCCGCCGTTCCCATACTGGCCACCGAATCGCGATGCCGAGATGCAGCAGCGCATCGACGACACCCTGGCGGGCAAGGCGCCGCCGACCGGCTACGAGATGCGCGTGATGCGCCGCAACGGCACGAGCTTTTACGCACGCATGTACGTCTCGCCCCTGGTCGATGGTCGTGGTGTGCATACGGGCTGGATGAGCTCGATGACCGATATCACCGAGCCCAAGCGCGCGCGGGAAGAACTGGCCGCCGCGCACGAGCGCTTCACCACGGTGCTGGAAAGTCTCGACTCCGCTGTTTCGGTGGTCGCGCCGGTAAGCGGTGAACTGCTGTTTGCCAACCGCTACTACCAGCAGCTGTTCGGCCATGGCGCAGAAGGCCATCTGGCGCTAGAGGATACCGATCCGGAACAGAACACCGGCGACGTCACCGATTACGTGGATGCCTTCGCCGGCCTGCCCGCTTCCGAGCTGACCACCTTCAGCACCGATGCGCGCGAGGTCTACATGCCGGACATGCAGAAATGGTTTGAAGTGCGCCGCCGCTATATCCAGTGGGTGGACGGCCACCTGGCGCAGATGCAGATCGCCACTGACATCACCAGCCGGCGCATGGCCGAAGACATGGCACGCCAGCACGAGGAGCGCCTGCAGTTCACCAGCCGCCTGACAACCATGGGAGAAATGGCTTCCTCGCTGGCACATGAGCTGAACCAGCCGCTGGCCGCCATCAGTAACTACTGCATGGGTGCGGTGGCACGGCTGCGCTCGGGCCGCAGTACACCGGAGGACCTGATTCCAGTGCTGGAGAAAACGGCCAACCAGGCTGTGCGCGCCGGCACCATCATCCAGCGCATTCGCGGCTTCGTGAAGCGGAGCCAGCCGCAGCGCCGGGAGACCGTGCTGCGCGACATCGTCGAGGATGCGGTCGGGCTCGCCGAAATCGAAGCCTCGCGGCGCAAGGTCACGTTGGTCACGCGCCTGCCGGCCGGCGACACGATCCTGTACGTCGACCCGGTGCTGATCGAACAGGTTTTGGTGAATCTGCTCAAAAACGCGGTCGAAGCCATGGGTATGCTGCAAGGCTTTCGCGCGACCGGCGTGGTCCGCCTGCATGCGCAGGAGGCCGAATCCGAGCTGGGCCGTGTCGTGATGATCGATGTCATCGACCAGGGTCCGGGCGTCGACGAAGCCACCAAGGAACGCCTGTTCGAGCCATTCTTCAGCACCAAATCCGACGGCATGGGCATGGGCCTGAACATCTGCCGCTCGATCATCGAATCGCATCAAGGACGCCTGTGGGTCGAAAACAATGCCGATGGCGTCGGATGTACGTTTAAAATCATGCTGCCGCTCACACCCGTGCTGCACGATCAGTAAATCGACAACCGGAGTTAGACATGACTGCCTCGTCCACCACCGCCAGCCGCGCCGAAACCGTCTTTGTCGTCGATGACGACGAAGCTGTGCGCGATTCGCTGACCTGGCTTCTCGAAGGCAACGGCTACCAGGTCCGCTGCTTCGACAGCGCAGAGCAGTTCCTCGCCGCCTACGATACTGCCCAGGTCGCCTGTCTGATCCTCGACGTGCGCATGCACGGCATGAGCGGGCCGGAACTGCAGGACCGGCTGGTCGCCGAAGGCAAGGCGCTGCCCATTGTC
>DATLHT010000239.1:0-3402 GCA_035539795.1 Burkholderiaceae bacterium | reverse complement strand
CTCGTATTTGTAGGCGACGTCGAGCAACTCGCCGCCGAGTCCGGTGCCCAGTTGCCTGCGCAGCCAGCTCAGCCCACCCTCGGCGTCGCCTGCGGCCACCGAAGCCTGCATGACTCGCTCCGCGACCAGTGGCAGATAGGCAGCATTCTGCTGTTCGATACTCTTCCAGCGCTGCAGCGCCTCGGCGGGCTTGCCCATGCCGGCCGCCACATCGCCGAGCAGGATATTGGCACGCACGTTCGCCGGGTTTTCCGCCAGCGCCTGCTGCAGCCACTGTACGGCCTCCTCCGGCTTCTTGGCGGCGAGGCACTCCTGCGCAAGTTCGCAGCAGAACTGTGCGATCTGTCGCGTCAGCCCGTCGTCAGGACTCGTATCACGCAACTCACGAGCAGCATCGATGGCCTTGCGCCATTCCTTCTCGACCTGATAGAGCTCGAGCAGGACGCGCTTGGCTGGCACCGCGTATTCGCCCGCCATCAGCAGCTTCAGCGATTCCTCCGCCCGGTCCAGCATCCCGGCCCGCAGGAAATCCTGACCCAGTTCATACAAGGCGTGGTCGCGCTCGCTGGCAGGCAGATCCGGCCGGTTCACCAGGTTCTGGTGCACGCGGATGGCCCGCTCCGTTTCGCCACGTCGCCGGAACAGGCTGCCCAGCGCAAAATGCAACTCGACGGTTTCCGGATCCAGCCGCGCGACTTCGATAAAGGCATCGATGGCCTTGTCGGGTTGCTCGTTCAGAAGGAAATTCAAGCCCTTGAAATACGAGCGGGGCAAGGCGCCCTGCTCGCTGAGCATCTGGCGTACATCGATACGGGCAGCCGCCCAACCAAAGGCGAATACCAAGGGGATGGCCAGCAGCCACCACAATTCAAAATTCATGGATCAGACCTTGGGGCCGGGAAAATGAAGCGGCGTCGGCTCGGCAACCATGGGCGCCGAGGCAGCAGGCGTAGCGTCCGCCGGGGTGGAGGCCTGCGCTTTGCGCAATTGGCTGGCCTGCATGCGCAGACGCATCAGGCGCGGCAGCAGCGCCAGGAGACCAGCCAACATACCAACGCCGAATGTGGCCAGTAAAATGAGGATCAGCGGTGCTCGCCACTGGGTGCCCATGAACAGTTCAAGCGTGACCTCGCCGGTATTGCGCAGAGCCAGCAGGAACAACAGGCCGAACAGCGCGAGGCGAATGATCCAGAAGATGATTTTCATGGGCGTAATCGAGGCGAGGAGGTAACGCATGGCGCGATGAGCGCACGCGCAAACTGGGGATCATTGTAACGGATTCGACACTGCGCGCCGACGCTGACGGCATGCGGGAAAGAAACCTAGAGCACAGAATGATGGCCCGCCGCCATGGGCTTTACGAATCCCCAAGGCATAAAAAAACGCTCCCGAGGGAGCGTTTCAGCGAGGCACCACGGCCATGGCGACCGAGTGCACATCTACTCTCATCGTCAGGAACGCATGGTCGCCAGCGGCAGGTCATCCCGACCGCCGGGCGCGCCCGGCTCGTCCGCTGCACCGGTATCCGTTTCCACGGCAATCGGGGCAACGCTGCGATCCACACGTTCGCGCAACTCCTTACCGGCCTTGAAGTGCGGCACCCGTTTCTCGGGCACCAGCACCTGCTCACCGGATTTGGGGTTGCGTCCCACGCGCGGCGGGCGGCGATTCAGGCCAAAACTCCCGAATCCACGAAACTCAATGCGGTGACCGGAGGCCAGCGCCTCCGACATCGCATCCAGGATCGTGTTGACCGCGATATCCGCATCCCGCAGCAACAACTGCGGGAAACGCGCGGCAAGCCTTTCCACAAGCTCGGACTTGGTCATGAACGATTCAACAACTGGCGTCTATTCGCGTCCGTCGACGATTACTGGTTCTGGCCGTCGAGCTTGGCCTTCAGCAGCGCACCAAGGTTGGTGGTGCCGGCAGCGCCAGTATCGGCAGCGAACTTCTGCATCGCTTCCTGGGCGTCGCCAGCATCCTTGGCCTTGACCGACAGGTTGATGCCGCGCGACTTGCGATCGACGTTCACGATCATGGCTGTCACGGATTCACCTTCCTTCAGCACATTGCGGGCATCTTCCACGCGATCGCTGGAGATTTCCGATGCGCGCAGGTAGCCTTCGACGTCATCGGCCAGTTGCACCACAGCACCCTTTGCGTCCACCGACTTCACGGTACCAGTGACGATCGAACCCTTGTCGCTGGTCGACACATAGTTGTTGAACGGATCGCCGGACAGCTGCTTGATGCCGAGCGAGATGCGTTCCTTCTCGACGTCGATGCCGAGCACCATGGCTTCCACTTCGTCGCCCTTCTTGTACTTGCGCACGGCTTCTTCGCCGGACTCGTTCCAGGACAGGTCGGACAGGTGGACCAGGCCGTCGATACCGCCAGGCAGACCGATGAACACGCCGAAGTCGGTGATCGACTTGATGGCGCCGGTCAGCTTGTCACCCTTCTTCTGGGTGCGGGCGAAATCGTCCCACGGGTTGGCCTTGCACTGCTTCATGCCGAGGCTGATACGACGCTTGTCTTCATCGATGTCGAGCACCATGACTTCGACTTCGTCACCGAGCTGGACAACCTTGGACGGGGCCACGTTCTTGTTGGTCCAGTCCATTTCCGACACGTGCACCAGACCTTCGATGCCGGCTTCGATTTCGACGAATGCGCCGTAGTCGGTCAGGTTGGTCACCTTGCCGAACAGGCGGGTGCCTTGCGGGTAGCGGCGCGAGATGCCCACCCACGGATCTTCGCCCAGTTGCTTCACGCCCAGCGAGACGCGGTTCTTTTCCTGGTCGAACTTGAGGATCTTGGCGGTGATTTCCTGGCCGACGGTGAGCACTTCGCTCGGGTGACGCACGCGGCGCCATGCGAGGTCGGTGATGTGCAGCAGGCCGTCGATGCCGCCGAGGTCAACGAACGCACCGTAGTCGGTGATGTTCTTGACGATACCGTTGACCACGGCACCTTCCTTCAGCGTTTCCATCAGCTTCTGGCGCTCTTCGCCCAGCGTGGCTTCAACCACGGCGCGGCGCGACAGCACAACGTTGTTGCGCTTGCGGTCGAGCTTGATGACCTTGAATTCGAGGGTCTTGTTTTCGTACGGCGTGGTGTCCTTGATCGGACGCACGTCGACGAGCGAACCCGGCAGGAACGCGCGGATGCCGTTGACCATCACGGTCAGGCCGCCCTTCACCTTGCCGGTGACGGCGCCGGTGATGATCTCGCCGGATTCCAGGGCCTTTTCCAGGTTCAGCCACGAGGCGAGGCGCTTGGCCTTGTCGCGCGACAGGATCGTATCGCCATAGCCGTTTTCGAGGGCGTCGATGGCGACCGAGACGAAATCTCCCACCTGCACTTCGAGTTCGCCGGTATCGTTGAGGAATTCCTCGA
>DATLHT010000238.1:0-4173 GCA_035539795.1 Burkholderiaceae bacterium | reverse complement strand
GGATCAGGCCGTCCAGTCTTGTCGGGCCCAGCGATATGTTCTGGATCTGGGTAGCTTGCAGGTTGGCCAGCGGACTTCCATCGATATCGTACTGTAGCGCCATGTTCCCGCTGCTGCGCACGGCGCCGCGATCTTCCAGGGCAACGCGATCTTGCGGATGGAGTCCGCCACTGACGTTGAGGTCTCCGGTATCGATGACGAAGGTCGTTTGCTCGTTACCGATGGTGACAACCACGGCGGGATCGCCATCCACGTCCTTCAACTGCTCGCAGTGCAAGCGCGCCCGGATGGCTTGAACCGCCTTGGTCCCGTGCGAATAGCCCAGCACTTGATGCTTGCGATTGTCCCAGTGCCAGTCCAGTTCGACCAATTGGTTGACGCCGAGCACGCCGTCGACGCCTTCTTCCTTCGCAACCAGCCCCATGTCTATGGCGGAAATGCTGCCAGGCAACCTGGATGCCCAATGGCCCACAGTGAACTGATCGGCATTGAACCATTGCAGATCAACCTCGCCGTGCAAGCCGGTGGCCGTGCGCCGGCGAGCCGGATCGGCAGCAACAGGCGCAAGCCAGCGCTGGGCGATTGGCAGGTGCAACACAGAGTGGCTCGCGCCTGTATCAACAGCCATGCGGTAGGTGTGTCCGCCCATGGTCATCACGGCCACGGCCGGACGGTGCGGATCGGTTGGCAACTGCAGCGTCACCAGGGGAGCTTCGCTGTCGAGGGGCACACTGGCGTCACAGGCAGGCAGTGCCAAAGCAATGACCAACGCCGAAACCAGCGCGGACAGAGTCCTTCTGCCGTGTTTTGAGTGGTTCATGACCATCGCCTCAATCGGCCAGGTAGCCGGACAAATCGTCCGCGGTCACCTCAGCCACCGCGGGGAAGCAGACCTGGTTGCTTCCAAAATCCAGCAGCACTTCGTTGAACTTTGCCAGCAGGCCGCGGCCCAGGCGCGAGTTGGCGTCCGCTTCGCCAAGCACCAAGCCGTCCAGGCTCGTCGGACCGAGCGAGACGTTTCGCAACTGAGCGAAATGGGTGGGTGATTGGGGCTGCCCATCTGCGTTTGCCGGCGGATTCCTGGTGCCGGTGGCGCGAATGGCGTCATGCGCAGACAGGGCCCTGCGAATCGTGGGATGGATGTTGCCACTGGCAATCATCTGGCTGGTGTCGATGGCGAACAGCGCCTGCTCTTTGCCAACCGTAAGCGCAATACCGGGAACCCCATCCACCTGCAGCAGCTGTTCGCAATGCAGCTGCGAACGGAGGTCGGCAATTGCCTTGGATTTATAGGGGTATCCGCGCAGCTGCCTGGAACGGTTGTCCCAATGCCAGCTCAACTGCGCCAGGTAAGGGACACCCAGCAGACCGTCAACGCCATATTCCTTCGCCATCGGGCCCAGGTCCACGGCGTAAGCCGCGTGCTTCGGCCGCACGGTCCAGCCATCCACCGTGAACTTCTTGACCTTGAAGCTGCGAACACCAGGATCCCCTTGCAGCTCCTTGGGATTTGCCGAGGAGGTGGCGTCCATGGGCACGGGGGCCAGATCGCGCTCGGCGATCGGAAGGTGGAAGAACAGATTGCCCGCACCGGTGTCCACGACCATGCGGTAGTCGTGACCGCCCACCTTCATCGTGGCGATTACAGGGGTGGTGGCATCTGCCGGCAAGTCGATGACGGCCAATGGCTTCTCGCCACCCTGGCTCGCTTGCGCGGAGAAGGTGAGCGACAGCGCCATTGCCGAAACAACGGCACCTGCGAGAGACTTGAGTTGCATTGCGCGATTCATCTGGAGGAGTTCCCGAAAGTGGCCTTTTTGTGACCCGGGAAGTCTGATGAAACGTCACATTGCTCTACATAGGAATCATCCGAAAATCTCTTGAGCGCTGTTGCTGGCGCACCCATACTCACTGGTGCCAGCCAGTCTGCACTTGCCTTGGAGCGGTGCGCACAGCGGGACCATGGAACTCGACCACCATCGCCGCAGGAAAGCTAAGTGACCAGTGATAGTGAGATGCGGCAATGCAGGTTGGATGACATTGATATCGACCTGCAGCGCCAGCGGGTCGAACGCGACGGCAGAGACCTGGAGGTGACAGGATTGTCCTTCCAACTCCTGCGCTATCTGCTGGCGCAGGGTGATCGCGTCGTCGGCTTCGACGAACTCATCGAGCACGTGTGGGCGCCGGCCATCGTCAACGAGGAAACCGTCACCCAGCGCATCAAGCTGCTGCGCCAAGCCTTGGGCGATGACAGTCGCCGGCCGCGCTACATCCGCTCGGTGCGTGGGCAAGGCTACCAACTGTGCGTCATGCCGCAATGGCATCCACAAGCGCCGGCGAGGGACGCATCGGAGGTCCTCGAGCACGCGGGTTCGATGCCGAATGCAGCCGCAAACCAACGGCAACGATCGCGTGCTGCTGTCGCGTTGGCGATGGCCCTGATGCTGGTCGCCATCGTCGCGGCCCTCGCTTACTGGCGAGCCGGTGAATCTTCCACGCAAACCGCCGATGCCAAGCGTCCTGCGCCCGAGGGTAATCCATTGCTGGAACGCGCGGCGTACTACGCAGGTATCGGACAGCGTGACGACAACGAACGCGCCATCGCGCTCTATCAGCAAGTAGTGAAGGACTCCCCGCACGATGCGCGGGCGCTGCTGGGATTGAGTCGCGCCTACAGTGCCCGCGTGTGTCTGTTCAACTTCCCGCCTGAGTGGGCAGCGCAGGCCGAAGAACTTGCCAGTGCCGTCATCCGCGTCCAGCCCGACAACGGCCCCGCGTATGCCGCACGCGGTTATGCCTACGACTGCCGTGGCGGCATCGACCAGGCGCTGCAAGGCTACGAACGTGCGCTGCAACTGGATCCCGCCGACGACAAGAGCCGCGCCTCGGCCGGCTATCTCTATGAGCGCAAGGGCCGCCTGGCCGAGGCACTGAAAGCCAACACCGGCCTGCACGGTGATCCGGCGCGCGTCAGGTTTTTGCAGCTGCAACTGGCGAGCAACCTGGACTTGCTGGGCTATCCCCAGGCAGCCGAAGCGCGCTATCGACGCAGCTTCGATCTGTATCCGGACAACGTGTTCTCCAACATCGCCTGGCCGCGCTTCCTGTTCCGGCAGGGGCGTCTGAGCGAGGCGCAAGCGGCGCTGGATGAAGCCATGCAACGCGGCACCGCGCATGTGGATCTGTTCCTGTTGCAAGCCGAGTTGGCCTTGTCGCGTGGCGATCGCCAGGCCGCGCAAGCCGCATGCCGTGAGGCGGTGCAGTTGCGTCCGCAGGCCAGTCTTCCCGCCACCTTGCTGGGTCTGGCGGATGATTCGCTGGACCCCGCCCAAGCGCGCTCCAGGGCCGATGCACTGGCTGCCGATCTGGCTGCCGGCGCGGGCTATCCCTCGGACTGGCTGGAAGTGGCCTTGCTGCACCAGACCGCTGGCGAACCCGCGGAAGCGTTGGCCGATGTGCAACGCGCCATTGCCGGCGGCTACCGCGACGCCGCCTATCTGCAGGTGTCGCCCTGGTTTGCCGAACTGCGTCGGGATCCCGGCTATGCCGCGGTCATCGACGCCTTGCAACGCGCGCTCGTGGCCGAGCGCGCGCGCGTAGCGCCGGCCACTATTGCGAAGCTGACGGCAACGCCTTGAGCAGGTAGTCGGCAAACATCTGCTGCGACTGCGGATGGACATTGCGCTGGTTGTACGAGGAGCGCGTGATCACCGCGACCAGGCGCTGCTCTGGCACGATGAAGACATAGTTGCCGCCGTTGCCGGACATCGCCCAGGCCGAGGTGGTGGTGCTGCTTTCGCCTGGCTTGCCGCTGGTCATCTGGAAATTCCAGAATTGATAGCCGTAGTTGGCATCCTCGCGCGCTTGCGCGTGCACGCTGAGCGCCTGATCAATCCAGGTCTTGGCGATGATCTGCTTGCCATTCCAGCGCCCGCCATCGGCGACCAGCTGGCCCAGCTTGGCCAGATCACGGCTGCGATAGCGGGTACCGCCGCCACCCATGCCCACGCCTTCGGACGAGGTATTCCACTTCACCTGGGTGATGCCGAGCGGGCGCTCCAGCACTTCAGCCGAGAACGCCGCCAGCGGCTTGCCCGCGACTTTCTCCACCAGCGCGCCCAGCAGAAAACTGCCCGCCGTGCAGTAGGAGAAGGCGCGACCATGCGGGCT
>DATLHT010000237.1:0-5265 GCA_035539795.1 Burkholderiaceae bacterium | reverse complement strand
CAGGTGTGCCGGTGGATTCATCGAAATCAGCGGCGTATGCACGCACCCGGACTTTCAGGGTAGAGGTCTGGCCACGCGCCTTGTCCTTAAATTGATCCAGCGCCAGATGCAGCGCCGTGAGACACCTTTTCTGCGCGTCATGCGAGACAACAGCGCGGTCCATCGCCTGTACCGGCGCATGGGGTTCAGTGATTATCGGGAATCGGTCGCCAGGGTGATTTCGCGCTGTTGATGGTCGGTGCGCCTTGCATCGCATCCCGTCAACTTGGTGGCTTCCGTCTGATCGTCGCGAAACAGAACGCTGAAGGCATGCTCTCTCAAAAGCATGGCCATCTCGCTTGTGAACATTCTGTTATGACGCGGTTCCTGCTTCCGGCAGGCGGCACTTGGTCATCTTTTCCAGCATAGCGATGCCCTGAGCGAAATTTTCCACGAGGTTGACTTTGCCGCCACGCTTACCGTTCTTGGAAAGCCAGGATTGTGTGAGGGTCCAATCCCCAAGCAAATCCTGATCGAGCACAACCGTGTAGATCCGCGCGTCTGTGGTGAAGTGAACCCGCGTCGGCTTTTGCAAGGGAAGGGTACGAAAATCTGCGGGATCAATCATGGGCGTCTAACGGAAAATGTGACGGCACGAATTATAACGATAGGGCGCGGCAGTTTACATTCATGTTGCAGTTGTTGCAGTAAATAGAGTAGGACTTGCGCAAAATTGACCCAGCAAGGCGTGTTGCCGCAGACAGCACATCTAGTGCGGCAAGGCAACACAACGCGGCTGGGGCGGTTTTGCGCAAGTTCTATAGAGTTGACACCGTATCAAGCCTGATAACGCGGTACATTGGCAACCAAGGCAAATGCTGGTGACGATGTAAGAAAACATTTCCTCTGGAAACTAATTTACTTGCGGCAAGGTCTACCAACTACATTGCTTCACGGCATTGTTCAATGTGTATCGCTCCATCAGGGTTTGCCCCATACCGTTTTTTCTCAACAACCGGAAACGTCATCCTCCTTTCACACCGGATCACGTTTTCGCCTCGCCCAAGGAATACCGCCAATGAAACATCTGCCCGTATTCGTATTACTTGCCTGCTCCGCAGCGCTGACCGCGTGCGGCGGTGGCTCGCAGGACAGCAATGCGAATCAGGAAAAAACGCTTGCTTCGATGCGCTCGGTTGTAGTCGAGCCCGAGGCCATACCTCACTCCGAGCCGGACTCCGGCACCTTCGCTCCGCGCGGGTTTCCCGAAGATCGTGCCGGCTACCAGCCGTTTGCGGGCGGGACCACTGTCACTGTAGAAAATTGAACACGAGAAGAGAGCACATGAAGATTCATCCCGTTGCACGTCTGTTTGAAGAGCGCCGAATGGAGCGCTTTTTTGTAGGACTGGCCATGGCGGCCAGCGCGGCATCGGCCATGGCACAGTCCGCCATGCCGGCCTCCGAAGTCAGCTACCCGGGGGCCAGCGCCACGGCCCCCTTCATCGCGTCCGAGCCCTACGTCCTGAACATCCGCGGCGCCCAAACCACGTTGTCATTAGGCGGCTGGCCGCGCAGGTTTGACTACAGCGGTACCGTTCCGATCATTAACACGGACACTGGCAAGGCCGACCCGGCATCTATTCAAGCCTGGGATCCGGTTTTCGCCAACACCTTCAACCCTCCGCTGCCTGAGACCTACTACCTTGACAGCAGCCAGATGACAAATAGCGGTTTCCCCGGGCGCGTGGACAAGCGCACGACATCTGACGGCACAGTCGCTACCATGGTCCGCTACAACGCCGGCGACGGCATGACCTGGGGCGCCGCACGTTCGAAGCTGAACTCATGGCCGATTCCTCCACGCACTCGCGTACGCTGGGACCTGGAAGTAGCATTCGGCAATCCTGACGGTACTAACGATTGGACGCTCACCCCGCCGGCTACCTGGGTGCAGGATTCCTCGGGCAACTGGGTGCTCTCACCCGGCGGCAGCCCCGTTCTGTTCTGGCAGTTGAAAACGACTGTACAGACCAATCCCGCGCTTGGTGCTGAAGTCGACACCGACAGCCAGGACTCGACAAAACTGATGATCACCTTCTTCCAGCGCGCTGGCACTGCGACGAAGCCAACAACCATCGCACAAGTCCACGGTCTGCCCCGCCATACCCATATCCCGATTTCCATCGAGGCCTTTCTGGACGAGCGCGACGCCTCCCAGGGCGGCAAGGGATTGCTGCAGATCTGGGTGAACAACAAGTTCATCACCGAAAAGGCGGGACCGACCCTGGCGCGGGTCAGCAAGGAGCACTGGTGGTCGATGGATATGTACCTGTATAACGAGACGAAGCCATACAAGTACACGCGCGCCTCGTTCTGGAAGACGGCGAAGATGCGTGTGTTCCCGGTGAATGCGACATCAGCTTCGGCAGCGGCGCCGGCTCCGGCTCCGGCTCCGGCTCCAGCACCGGCTCCAGCACCGGCTCCAGCACCGGCTCCAGCTCCGGCGCCAGCTCCGGCGCCAGCTCCAGCTCCGGCGCCAGCTCCAGCTCCAGCTCCGGCTCCAGCACCGGCGCCAGCTCCAGCACCGGCGCCAGCTCCAGCCAGCGTCGTCATTTCGTCGCCAGCCGTGCAAAACATCGGCCGGACCTCAGCGACCGTCGTATGGACGACCAATGTTCCGACTTACGACTATGTCATTTACGGAACACGGGCGAAGAAGCTGAACTCTACGGTGTCGAACACCAGCGCAACGCGTACCCAGCATGCCGTCACGTTGACGGGACTGCGGCCTGGCACCACCTACTACTATCAGATAAAGACACTAAGCAACGTCTATCCGATGACAAATTCGCCGACACTGAGCTTTAAAACCACCAACTAAACGGCGGTTTCTTATCCAGCCCGATCACCCCCCGGTGGTCGGGTTTTTTTCTGTTTTACGCGCGTCGATAAATGGTGGCGACCGTCGTAGCCAAGGCAACGTAATTCCGCTTCGCGCTTACCCAGCGCTGGCCGGCGCTGGCCTGCTGGCGGTAGACATCGGGACGGGCAATCACATCCAACATTCGCTCGGCAAAGGCGTGCGGCGTGAATGCCACGCAGCACCCGCCCGCGGCGGCCATCACCAGCGCCTGGTCGGGCTGATCGTTGGCAATCACGGGCAAGCCGAGCCCGAAGTATTCGATCGCCTTCGTCGGTGAACCCACATCGAACAACTCACCGCGCGGCACCGGCGAGAGCCCCGCGAGGCAACGCGAGGCCAGTGCCCAACCTTCCGCTATCGGCAGCCATCCCGTGAACTCCACATGCTCCGACAATCCTCGATCACGCACCAACGTGTGCAGCCAAACCTGGTCTGCCTCCTCGTCGGCCCCGCCGATGAGGAGCAGCTTTGCTTGCGGCACTTGCTGCTTGACGAGATCGATGGCATCGATCATGACTTCTGGAGACCGGTTGCGATCCAGTGTCCCGAGATAGACGAAGGTCGGCCGTTCGAAGCGCTTCAGTCCACCGTCGAGCTTGAGACGCGCGGCACGATCGCCGTCGAAGCCCATGGGCACCGGCGTCATTCTGCACACCGGGATTCCCTTGGCGGCCAAACTGTCGCGCATGCGCTCGCTCTGCACAAACACATGATCGGCCCGGGGAAGCACGACGCGGTACAGCAATCCATGCATGAGCCGACCTCGCAGCCATGCGAGCAGCCAGCGAAATAGGCCGACGGACAAGCTGCGCTCGCGCGCAAACGCGGTCCTGGCTTCCGCGGTCGGAAAAGACATCCATTAGAAGAATCGGATACCCGCCATCCGCGCTGCAGCGAGGCCGATCAGTGCACCTAATGCCTTGTCCCGTACCTGCAACGCGTCATAGCCGCTGTGCACGAGCTTGAATAGCCGTAAGTCGTTGAGAATGCCTTTCAGGTGCTTCCCGAGACGTCCCGTACCGCCGTTCCGCGTGAGCAGTCGGCCGGCTGGCCATGGGGGAAGGAGATGGTCCGGAGCGTGCAGCGTGAGAAGGTCGGATTGGATGCCACGCTGCATCAGGCATTTCCCGAACAGGACATTGACATCCGCGCGATGGGTCGGATACTGCTCCGCGATCGCAAACAGGATGCGTATCGGCGCAGCCGTCCCTGTCGGGCTCTCCCGCAACATGATGCGATCGGCTTTTACATCATCAATCTTGGTGAACATGACGAGCCCTCAATGGACGAAATAAAGGTGCGTGTCGCGTTGCAGCCGGCGAATTCTCCGGTGCGCACCGAGACGCGATGACCATGAGCGTGAGCAAGTGCAGGAGCTGCTCCATGCCGAACCCGGTCATTTCCAGGGGAACCTCACTGATCGCACCGATGACGATGAGCAGGAACAGGGCGAGGCTCAGGCCACCTGTGGCGGCTGTCGTTTTCAGCGTGTACCAGAAGAGGGCGGCCACATACGCTGCCAATCCCGCCGCACCAAGCGACCCCGAACTGGAGATGCTCTGAAAAAACTGACTGTGGGCCTGGAATGCTTCGGGTATGCCGATGCGGGCGCGATGGGCTTCGTCCCAGATGGTCAGGCCGTACCCAAACACCGGGTTGTTCGCCCATTCATCGACAGCCGCCTCCCAGATCTGCCGTCGCCCCATGAAACTCATGAGATCCGTACCTGTGCCCGAATGAAGAAATCCGGTGAGCCTTTCTCCCACCCCGCCGAATAGCAGCAGCATACCCAGCGCGGCCGTTGCCACCATCGCCGCCACGAGGGCGCTAACCGGCGCCCCGGGTTTCCTGAAATCGAAGAAGCGATGCACGAGGCGTTCGCGATTGCGGAAATACGCCATGCACAATGCGCAGACGAGGAGGGCAACCCAGTTGGTCTTCGACTGGGACAGCAGCAGACTTGCTCCTCCAATGATCCACGCCGCGACATTTATCCAGCGCGCACGGTAAGGCCGCGCCCAAACGCAGAGCAGGAATACCACGACAATCGGACCAAGTCCGTTCGGATGAATGGCCAGGCCGGTGTAGCGTACGTCCAGCCAGGGGATCAATCCTTTGTAGCCACGAATCAATTCCAGCTCCGGACGCCATAACAGGCACAAGGCGCTGAGCACCAGAAAGGCGAGGATAGCGTTGCGCGCAGAGGCGATAGCCATGTCGCCTTCCTGCCGCGTGACCAGAAGCGCGGCGTATCCGGCAAGCAGCATGTACAGGTATTCGTGCGAAACCGATGGGTGGGCTGCCAAGAGTGCGCTGGTGCCGACATTGGTGAAGAAATACACGAACAACGCCAGGATCAGA
>DATLHT010000236.1:0-1800 GCA_035539795.1 Burkholderiaceae bacterium | reverse complement strand
CATCGAGCGCTTCGTCCTGTCGCCGGACCGCGACGTCCTCCGTGCCCGCATCGCCATGCGCTTCGAGGCGATGTTTGCAGGCGGCGCCGTCGAAGAGGTTGAGGCCCTGCGGGCGCAGAATCTCGACCCGTCTCTGCCGGTCATGAAGGCTATCGGCGTGCGCGAGATCAGCGACTGGCTCGATGGCGTCCAAACGCGCGAGGAAGCGATTACCCTCGCCATCATCGCCACACACCAATATGCCAAGCGTCAGCGCACCTGGTTCCGTAATCGCATGGGCGATTGGCCGCGGCTCGGTCTCGAAGGCAAGCCGATCGAGGACTGAACTCAGGCCGGCTGGCGCATCCCGGCGAGCAGCCCGATCCGCTCCCGCAGCACAAAGCGCGTCACCAGCACCACGGCGACGAAGGCGAGCCCGGCGGCCAGGCCAATCCAGATGCCGACGCCCTTCCAGTCGGCGACGAAGCCGAGGACATAGGCAACCGGCAGGCCGACCATCCAGTAGCCGACAATGGCGAGCAGCATCGGCACCTTGGTGTCGCTGAGCCCGCGCAGAGAGTGCGCTGCCACCACCTGTGCGCCATCGACCAACTGGAACACACCCGCGACGATCAGGAAGGACGCGGCCAGGGTTAGCGAGTTGGCGTTCGCGGCAACGTGCGGATCGAGGAACACCGTTACGATATGCGGCCCGAGGGTCAGGAACGAAATGCACGAGAGCGTCATGAACGCCGTGCCCATCGCAAAGGAAGTCCAGCCTGCCTTGCGAATGCCCTCCGCATCGCCCCGGCCATAGGCCATGCCGACACGCACCGTAGCGGCAACGCCAAGGCCCAGTGGCACCATGAAGGCGATGGAGGCGCATTGCAGCGCAATGGCGTGGGCCGCCACCTCATCGGTGCCCAGCCGGCCCATCAGCAGCGCGGCAGCGGTAAACATGCCCACCTCAGCCACAACAGTCAGGCCGATCGGCGTGCCGATGCGGAAGATTTCGCGGAAACGCGGCCAGTCCGGCTTCCAGAAGCGCACCAGCACATGGAAGCGCTTCAGTTTGGGATGGCCTACCACATAGAGCACCATGGCGATGAGCATCACCACATTGGTCAGCGTCGTCGCGATGGCAGCCCCGCGCAGCTCGAGCCGTGGAAAACCAAAGTGGCCAAAGATCAGCACATAGGCGGTCACCGCGTTGACCAGCACGCCTAGCACCGTGATCACCAGAATGGCGCGAGTGGCGTCATAGGCCGACATGAGCGAACGGAAGGAAATGATCCCGAAGGCCGGAAACAGCGACCACGCGGCAATCTGGATGAACTGATTGGCCATTTCGGTGGCTTCGGGGTCCTGACCGAGTGCCTGGTAGATCGGCTTGATCTGGAGAACCAGCGGCACCAGCAGCGCGGCCAGCACAATGGCCGCCCAGCAGCCCTGGCGCACGACGCGGCGCACGGCCTTGATGTCCCGTTTGCCACGGGCCTGCGCCACCAACGGCGCAACGGCGCCGATCACGCCCACGCCACCGACGAGGAAGGGCATGATGAAGGTCGTCGCCAGAGTACCGGCGGCAAGGTATTCCGAGCCGAGCCAGCCGAGCAGAATCACGTCAGTCGTATGCAACATGTTTTGGGCGAGCTGGGCGATGACGAGCGGCCAGGCGAGCGCAAAGGTGGCCCCGAATTCGGTGGCCCAACTGGTCGACGCAACGGCGTTCGTGCCCGTCGCCTGCTGCGACGGTGCGACAATCTCAGTCATTTTCGTTTCCCACACACACCGCCATGCTCTAGTCGAAAGGCGCCTGGC
>DATLHT010000235.1:0-12777 GCA_035539795.1 Burkholderiaceae bacterium | reverse complement strand
GGCAGGCGTGACATACGTGACGGTCGCGCCAAAAAAAATCTGGTCGTTATTGCCCTGGACGCTAGCGTCCACGACCTCTGCCTTTTCCAGGCGTTTTGTCAAAAAGCGAATACGGCGATCAATTTCGCGAAGGCGCTTTTTACCGTAGAGATAGTCGCCATTCTCCGAGCGATCTCCGTTCGAGGCTGCCCACGACACGATCTTTACCACCTCCGGCCGTTCCTCGTCGATCAGGTGCAGCAACTCGTCCTTCAGACGTTGATGGCCTGCTGGAGTAATGTAGTTCTTGGTACCCGGAGGAAGCGGGCTGATGTCCTCAGCCAAATCCTCGTCGTCGCTGGTTTCGGACTCTTTGGTAAATGCTTTGCTCATGCGGTGCTGCAACCGGGGCAGGAAGAATCGGGATACGCCTATTATAGAAGGGCCGCCCGATCAGCAGGGCGGAGGCGTCATGTGCTCTTTTTTTGAAAAAGGGCTTCCCAAACGGAAAAATTCCGATATAATCTTGCTTCTCGAGTGCGGCTGTAGCTCAGTTGGATAGAGTACTTGGCTACGAACCAAGGGGTCGTGGGTTCGAATCCTGCCAGCCGCGCCACCTATAAAAAGGGCTTCCAGCAATGGAAGCCCTTTTTCATTGGGGTCAACTGATCGTAACCGTGCGTTCACCTGTGGGGCGGCTCGATTGCGTTGGGTTCGGGGACAGCTTAGTGCGAATTCAGGGGTATCAACCTTGTCCGTGACCGACGGAACTTGATGTCTGCGATGCCAGCGGCTTGACGATTTTCGGCGCCACACGCGCACCCAGTTGAAAAATGGGATCAGGCTGGCCACCGGTCACTGGTGTACCAGTCGAGCCGGATGGCTGAGGTCGAATCAGGGCGCGGTGAATCCCTTTCTGCAGTGGGGAATGTTGCCCTGATTACTCGTCTTGGCTATATTCCATACAGGCCCATCTCCATTGAGACCGTCTGTCTTGGACCCCATTAACCGTTTTCTTCTTCATGATCGGCTTGATACGCTGCAGGCAGCGCGCAAGCGGCGCGATCCGATTCGCATTGCTCAGGCCAAGGACGCCGTGCGCGCATTGATGGAGCATGGAAACCTGCCAGCAGAGCTCTTTGAACAGGCAGTACTGGCGCTGATTGACCCCTCCGGGGCGCATGCCTACGGCGCCCAATGGCCTGAAGCCATTCCCTACCGCTGGCCCGGCAGCGTCGACGCTGAAAGCCCATCATCTGCGGATAGGGCTCTGCACTCCACGGCATCCTGATCTCTCTCGCTCGTTCAATCGCGCTGTTTGCCGGCGGTCCATTGCATACCGCTTCGGAGTTGTTTTTTCCACGCGTAACTGTCCCAACCGTGGCCTGCCTCGTGGGTTATAGTCTCTTACACAAGTTGGAAAGGACGCAGGAGGAGGGTGATGGAACAGACTGACACACGGTCCGGAATTGACTGGGCGGCGATGATCGTGGCGCAGACATCGGATGCGATCATCGCAACCGATAGCGGTGGTGCTATTCGCGTCTGGAATGCTGGCGCCGAGCGCCTGTTCGGCCATGCGCCGACAGAGATGCTGGGCGGCAGTCTCGATGCCATCATCCCAGACACGCTGCGGAAGGCACACTGGATTGGCTTCGACCATGCCGTGGCAACAGGTCAGATGAAGTATTCCGGCCAGGTCATGACAACCCGTTCGATCCACAAGGACGGGCACAAGCTCTATATCGATATGAGCTTCGATCTGCTGCGCGATGCAGCGGATCAGGTTATTGGCGTGCTCGCGATTGCGCGTGACTGTACGGTACGCTACGAGGCGGAGCGTGCAATGCGTACGCGTCTGCGCGAACTGGAAGTCCCAAAGTCATGATATCTCTTGCAGTCTGAGGGGGGAGCGTGCACAAAAAAACCCGGCGACTGCCGGGTTTTTTGTGCGGCATGCCGTCGTCAGCGGCTGATCGGCTTGTAGCGGATCCGCTTGGGTTTCGCGGCTTCTTCGCCGAGGCGTTTCTTCTTGTCGGCCTCGTATTCCTGGTAGTTGCCATTGAAGAACGTCCATTGCGAATCGCCTTCGGCTGCAAGGATGTGCGTCGCGATACGGTCGAGGAACCAGCGATCATGGGAGGTCACGATCACGCAGCCGGCGAACTCGAGCAGGGCGTCCTCCAGCGCACGTAATGTTTCCACATCGAGGTCATTACTCGGTTCGTCGAGCAAGAGCACATTGGCGCCGGCAATCAGGGTCTTGGCCAGATGGAGGCGGCCGCGTTCGCCGCCGGACAACGTCCCGACGGCTTTCTGCTGATCGCCACCCTTGAAGTTGAAGCGGCCGATATACGCGCGGCTTGGCATCTCGAAGCGGCCCACGGTCAGCGTGTCGGAGCCTTGCGCGATGGTATCGAATACCGTCTTCGACGGATCAAGTCCTTCGCGGCTTTGGTCCACGGCTGCCAGGTTGACGGTTGGGCCGATATCGATGGTGCCGGCGTCCGGCTGTTCCTTGCCCATGATCATGCGGAACAGCGTTGACTTGCCGGCGCCGTTGGGGCCGATCACGCCGACGATGGCGCCCGGCGGAATACTGAAGCTCAGATTGTCGATCAACAGCCGTTCACCAAAACCCTTGCTGACGTTGTTGAACTCGATGACGCGATCGCCCAGCCGCTCACCCGGCGGAATGAAAATTTCTTGAGTCTCGTTGCGCTTCTGATATTCCACAGAATTGAGTTCTTCGAAGCGGGCGATACGGGCCTTCGATTTGGCTTGGCGTGCCTTGGGGTTCTGTCGCACCCACTCGAGTTCCTTGTTGAGGGCTTTCTGGCGGGCGGATTCTGATGCTTCTTCCTGCTTCAGTCGCGCTTCTTTCTGCTCCAGCCACGAGGAGTAGTTGCCCTTCCAGGGGATGCCATGACCGCGGTCGAGTTCGAGAATCCATTCCGCGGCGTTGTCCAGGAAGTAGCGGTCGTGGGTCACAGCGACCACGGTGCCCGAGAAGCGCACGAGGAACTGTTCGAGCCACTCTACCGATTCAGCATCCAGGTGGTTGGTCGGTTCGTCGAGCAGCAGCATGTCGGGTTTGGACAGCAGCAGCTTGGCGAGTGCGACGCGGCGTTTCTCACCACCGGACAGCGGGCCGATTTTTGCATCCCACGGCGGGAGGCGCAGCGCATCCGCAGCGATCTCGAGCTGAGTATCGAGGTCGGCGCCGCTGGTGGCGATGATGTTTTCATACTTGGCCTGCTCCTCCGCCAGTTTGTCGAAATCGGCATCCGGATCGGAGTAGGCAGCGTAGATCTCTTCGAGTTTCTGCTTGGCTTGCATGACCTCGCCGAGTGCCGATTCCACCTCTTCACGCACGGTCTTGTCCGCATCGAGTTCTGGCTCCTGCGGCAAGTAGCCAATGGATACGCCCGGCTGATGCTGCACCTCGCCGTCGTACTCCTTGTCGACATTGGCCATGATGCGTAGCACGGTCGACTTGCCGGAGCCGTTCAGGCCGAGCAGGCCGATCTTGGCGCCGGGGAAGAATGACAGGGAGATGTCCTTGATGATCTGGCGCTTGGGCGGAACGGTCTTGTTCACGCGCAGCATTGACATGATGTACTGGGCCATTTGCGAGTGCCTGAATCTGAATAGATGAACAAAGATGCAAGCTTACCCTACTGCGTGATCTGGGGCGATGCCCGCGCATCACTTGCCGAGGTTTCAGCAGCGATACAGTTCTGACGGGGTCTGTGCTGGCGAACTGAAGCATGTCATCCACGCACGTACAACGCATGGGTGGAGCAGTGCTGGGCCACGTGCCCTCCCGTTCGCGTGCAGACGTAACAGCTGTGAGACGTTTGCGAAGTGCTTGAGCGGCCATCACGCCATATTGATGCCCATCACACGCCAGAGACACGCGTGCTAGCCGGTGGCACCCATATTGCAGGACAGTGGTCTGGCTTGGTGCTGTCTCCTGTGCCAAACCATCCCCCCTGAATCCGACTACGGGAGTTGCCATGAAAAAAACTTTATTGGCATCGGCGATTGCGCTTGCGTTTGGCCTGGGCACCCAGGCTTGGGCGTATGGACCGAGTGTAGATGAGAGCGGTGCTGGCGATGCGTCGCAGACCATTACCAAGACCGATGTGCGAAGTAAGACTGACACCACGAGCACGACCCAAAATGGCTCAGGTGCAGCGGCCAGCGATAAGGCATTGGCCATTCAGGCAAATGACAGCAGCAACAACTCCGACCAGAACAACAACAAGAGTTCTGGGGACAACCGTAACAATCGCGGCAAAGTAAAGGCTGAAGGCTATGGCACTGCGGCTGCCAACAACGGCGGCATTGCGACGGCTTCTTTCAGTAATGCTTTTAATACTAGCAAGGCCATCGCCATCAGTAAGCTTGAAGGCACTGTCACGAATATCCGTCTGCATGGTATCGGCAACGTTGCTACCAACCTTGGCAATGCTAACGGTGCCTCAGGTGGCAAAGGCGGGACCGGCTATGGTGGCAAGGGTTATGGCGGGAACGGCGGAAACGGCGGCAGCGGTGGCAGTGGCGGCGACGGCGGTTCCGCTATCAATGGCAGCGCTTCGGCCGGAAACGCGAGCAACGGCAGCGCAACGGCCGGTAACGGCGGACGTGGTGGCACTGCGCGTGATGCGGATGGCGGATCCGGCGGTAACGGTAGTGGCACTGGCGGGCACGGTGCAGCAGGTAGCCTCGCCGGTGGTGGCTATGGTTCCGGCAAGGGTGGTGATGGCCTGGCAGGTAGCTTGGCTGGCGGCGGCTCTGGTGCGGGTGCGGGCGGCGAATCGTCAGCAACCACGGGACGCCGCTCGACAGCGACCTCAACCGGTGGTGCAGTTGCCGGTGTTGGTGGCGCGGGCACGTCCGGCAGCGCGACCGGCAGCGGCGGTGCTGGATCCGGCAGTGGCGGCGGCGGTACGACCGGTTCGTCCTCTGTCACAGCAGGTGGCGGAAGCGGCACCGGTGCAGCGGGTGGTTCGGCGGCCAATGTTGCCGGTAATGCCGGCAATGGCGGCAGCGCGACCAACGGTGGCGCGTCGACTCAGGCCTCGAACGGTAGTGCCACAGCCGGCAATGGGGCGGTGGGCGCAACCGGGGGCGCTGGCGGTACTGGCGGCGTCGGCAATGGCGGCACCGGCAACGGTGCGGTCGGCGGCGCTGGCGGCAACGGCGGTGCACAGGTGGTGGATGCGGGCACATTCAATATGTCCAATGCCATGGCCAGTGTCGGGCAGTCCGCAGCTGGTGTCATGATCGCCAACCAGAACAGCGGCTTCGCTTCGCTGGTGCAGCAGAGCGTCAACGTTCAGGCCAATCTGAACGTCGGACGTTAACGCTGACCGGCGGCGCCGGCCACGCCATGTGACCGGCGCTCGCAGTCGTCCGCCGCACTGTGCGGTCTGCAGTGCGGCGGCTGAACCTCGTATCACGGTACGGGGAGAGGAGAGTGATCGTGCGAGCGATGATTCATAGTGCAGCGGCTGTACCAGTAGCACTGGCACTGGCGGTCGCAGCGTGGGCTGCGCCCGGGCCTGAAGAGGCTGTTGCGGAACCAGTGACCGCGCAGGAGACGGTACCGACGCCAACCTATTTGGCGGTCCCTGCGTCGGCGCCGGCTGAGATCTCCGGCGACGCGCCGGTCGCGCCTGTTACCGTTGCGACTGCTGTTCCCGGTATGGGCCGGCCCGTCGATGCGCGAGTGCTGGATGGGTATCGCGGCGGCACAGGTTTGGTGGTCAACGACATGCGTTTGCGTGGCGTGGTCGCTGACAATACGGCCATCGACGTCACCACTGGCAGCAACATGATTCGTGATGGCGCGTTTGCACACATGAATGGTATTCCTACCGTGGTGCAGAACACCGGGGCCAACGTCCTGATCCAGAGCGCCACGATTGTCAACGTGCAGTTCCAGGCGCCATGACAACCCGGTACATGCTGCTGGTGCTTGGTGTACTGGCGGGAAGCTGGCCAGTCGCGCATGCTGCAGCGCTGGACATTCCTGGCATGCGTGGCGGACCCGTCTCCGTACGGATAACGAGCATGAAGGAGGCGCGCTTCAAAGGCACGGTCCGCCAGCAGTTCGATTTCAGCTGCGGCTCTGCGGCGATTGCCACTTTGCTGACCTACCAGTACGGCCAGCCGACCAGCGAGCAGATGGCATTTGCGGCAATGTATGCCGCTGGCGACCAGGACAAGATCCGCCGCGAGGGCTTTTCGCTGCTGGACATCAAACGTTTTCTCGAGACACGCGGCTTTGCCGCGGATGGCTTCGAGCTCACGCTCGACAAGCTGGCCGAGGCGCGCCTGCCAGCCATCGTCCTGATCAAGGAAAAGGGCTATCACCATTTTGTCGTCATCAAAGGCATGCGCGGCGAGCGTGTGCTGATCGGCGATCCGGCCTTCGGTACGCGCGCGATCTCGCGCGCGTCTTTCGAAGCGATGTGGGACAACGAGGTGCTGTTCGTCGTACACAACCGCCAGGAGCTGGCGCGTTTCAATCAGCCCGTGGACTGGAGCGTGGCGCCCAGGGCACCTCTCGAAGCCGCGGTCCATCGCGACGGATTGTGGAACATCACGATCCCGCGCCTCGGCCCCGGCGATTTCTGAGGTGCATGATGCGATTCAAAGTTTCTTCAAAGATATGGCTGGGCGGCATTTGCATGCTGGCCGGGTGGCTGGTGCCCGTTCATGTCCAGGCCATCGATGCGGGCCATCCACACAGTGTGGTGGAGGGCTGGCACAAGGTCAGCCCCGAGCGGCTCGACACCATGCGCGGCGGTTTCGTGACGACGCAGGGCTTGCACGTTGCCTTCGGCATCGAGCGCGCCGTGTATGTCAATGGTGAACTGGTGGCGTCGGTCAATATCAGTATTCCCGACCTCGGCCGGATCACGCAGGAGCAGGCGCGCGCGCTGGCAAATGTCAACGCCACCATGAATCTTGTCCAGAACGGCCCGGCCAATACCTTCCAGCCGGCACTGGAGAATCCGCTCACGGTCGGCACAGTGATCCAGAACACCTTGAGTAATCAGCAGATCAACAGCCTGTTACGTATCGATGCCATCGTCAACACGCTCGAAGGATTCAAGAATATGCACGCCCAGACTGCGTTGAGCCAGGCGCTGGCCAACGTCACAGGAGGTCGCTGACCAGCCAGGAAGACCGCGTGGCGGCGCGCCTGCCATTCATATCCGCTCGATCGGGAGAACGCATCGTGAACACAACAACGAGAAAGATGTCGGTAGCGGCCATTGCAGCCGCTGGGCTTTGCGTGCCAGTGGCCTATGCTCAGGAGGTACGCGATCCGCTAGCTGAGCTTGAACAGCTCAAGCAACGTATGGCGGAGCAGAGCTCCGAGATGGATGCGCTGCGGCGCACACTCAATGAGCAGCAGGAAAGTCTGAACGCCTTCCGGCGTATGTTGCGCGACGATACGCTGTCGCACATGCGCGGTGGCACGGCCGCCCCTGGGCGCAGCGCCGATGCTGGCGGCTGGGGCACGCCTCCGATGATGGCCCAGAATGCTACACCGCCCGACGGCGGGCCTGTGGGACGTGCCCCTGAACGCGATGGGCGGCCTCCGGAGATCGCACCGATTTTCGATCAGCCTGGTGTCCTCACACCAGCCAGTACATTCGTTTTCGAACCGTCGCTGCAGTTTGGTTATTCATCCAACAACCGCGTCGCCCTGGTGGGCTACACCATCATCCCCGCCCTGCTGATCGGGCTGATCGACGTGCGCGAGGTCAAGATCACTTCGCTGGTCGGTGCAGCGACATTCCGTTATGGCCTGACCAATCGGCTGGAGATCGAAGCACGCATTCCATACGTCTACACCTCGAGTTCCACTGTTAGCCGCGAGCCGTTCATCGGCACGGCCGGCGAGCGCACTTTCGATGCGCGCGGCCATGCTCTGGGCGATGCCGAGGTGACGGTCCGTTATCAGATCAATGACGGTGGCATCGACAAGGCATACTACGTCGGCTGGCTGCGGTTCAAGTCGCGTACCGGAAAGGATCCATTCGAGGTGGAGACCGATTGTGTGACGCGCTGCGTCGGCAATACGACCGGGACCGGCCTGCCTTTGTCGATGCCGACGGGATCGGGTTTCTATGCGATCCAACCCGGTCTGACGTGGCTCTATCCATCCGATCCGGTGGTGTTCTTCGGCAGCGTGAGCTACCTCTATAACTTCAAGCGCAATGGCGTCAGCCGAACGGTGCTCAACGGCGAGAAGGAGTTCATTGGCTCGGTCGCGCCGGGCGGCATCATCGGCTTCAACTTCGGCATGGGACTGGCGCTGAACGATAAGGCATCTTTCAGTATCGGCTATGACCAGAGCATTGTCGGCAAGACAAAACAGAATGGCCAGACCGTGCCCGGCTCGGTGCGAACCGTGCTGGGCACGCTCCTGGTTGGCTATTCGTATCGGTTGAGTGACAAGCGCACGCTTAACCTGTCGATTGGTGCCGGCCTCACGCGCGATACGCCCGATCTGACTGTTACGCTGCGCTTGCCGATGACGTTTTAGCGTGGGTGGCCATGCGATCGGCCATACGTTCGAGCACATGGTCTGTCATGCCGGAAGCCAGTTCCTCCTCGCCGAGGAAGATGCGGCCAGCATGCTCGCGTGCCAGCAAGGTGGCTTCCTCCTCGCTGTGGGTACGCACGACGGTCTCGATGCCAGGGTTCAGGGTGCGCGCAATCTCGATCATCTGGCGCACGTGAAAGGTATCGGGCGTAGCGATCACCAGCATGCGGGCATGCACGATGTGCGCCTGGATAAGGACGGCTGGTTCGGCGGCATTACCGGACACGGCGGGGATGCCCCGCGCCCGGAGGGCCTCGACGATCTCCCGGTTCTGTTCCGCGACGACGTAAGGAATGCCATTGGTCGTCAGTGCGTCGCCGATACGGCGTCCGACGCGTCCGTAGCCGACCAGTACGACCTGGTTGCGCAGACTCTTCTGGTCGGTGGACATCGGCAGTTCGGCCAGCGGATCGTCACGTTGTTCGAGGCGGCGGGCGAGGCCTGAGCGGGCGCGGATCCAGCGTTGCAGCGGTTCGATGGCCTGGAAAACAAAAGAGTTCATGGCAATTGAAATCAGTGCACCAGCGAGAATCAGGCTTTGTCCTTCTATGGGGAGCAGTTTCAGCGCCACGCCCAGGCTCGCCAGAATAAAGGCGAACTCCCCGATCTGCGCGAGACTGGCTGAAACCGTCAATGCGGTGTTCAGCGGGTAGCGGAATGCTAATACCAGCACGAAGGCCGCAATGGTTTTGCCAAATACGATGACCGCGATCACGGCTAGCACGTGCAGCGGCTCCTCAACCAGGATGCGCGGCTCGAACAGCATGCCGACCGAAACGAAGAACAACACGGAGAAGGCGTCGCGCAGCGGTAGAGATTCCTCTGCGGCGCGATGGCTGAGGGCGGACTCGCGCAGCACCATGCCGGCAAAGAAAGCGCCCAGCGCGAACGATACGCCGAACAGTTTGGTTGCACCATAGGCGATGCCGATGGCGGCAGAGATGACGCACAGGCTGAACAGCTCGCGTGAGCCGGTGCGGGCGACTTGCCATAACAGCCACGGGAACATGCGGCGCCCGACGACCAGCATCAATGCTACGAAAGCGGTGACCTTGGCCAGCGTCCAGAGGATGGTTTGCCACAGCGCGGTGTCGGGCTGTGCGGCTTCGCCTGATTCGGCGCCGCCGAGTGGAATCGCGAGCGCCGGCAGCAGCACGAGTGCCAAGACCATGGCGAGATCTTCGACGATCAGCCAGCCGACCGCGATCCGGCCATTCATCGACTCAAGGATGCCGCGGCTTTCGAGCGCACGCAGCAGCACCACGGTACTTGCGGTCGACAGGCACAGGCCGAACACAATGCCTTCACCGATGCTCCAGCCCCAGGTCCATGCCACCCCCATGCCCATCAGCGTGGCGGCCCCGATCTGCACAATGGCGCCGGGCAGGGCGATGCGGCGTACCGCCAGCAGGTCGTTCAGGGAGAAGTGCAGGCCCACGCCGAACATCAGCAGCATCACACCGATTTCGGCCAGCTGCCCTGCCAGTTCGAGGTCCGCGACGAAACCTGGCGTACCCGGACCGATCGCAATCCCGGCCAGCAGATAGCCGACGAGCGCAGGTATTCGGAGCTTCGAGCAGACGAAGCCCAAAATGAGCGCAAGGCCGAGGCCAGCCGCGATGGTCGTGATCAGCGATATGTTGTGAGGCACTATATATGGAATCCGAGGACGGTCGTGCGGAGACGAAGGCGGCATGCCGCTTTCGACAGGGAGGAATTTATTGTAACGGATGGAATTCGAGGTCGCCGACAAAAAAGTGGCGACTCAGGGGCACATTGTGTTGCGGCGCGCAATGGCCGTGCTGCATGAGCATGCAGCGTGTTGGGGCAGCGGCGGACGCCGCAAGGTTGATGCGATGCCGGGCGGGGGCGGCGCGTTAGTGCTTGGCAGGCAGCAGGATCGTCACCAGTATGGCCGCATCTTCCACGGCCTCCAGCGCATGCGGGGTGCCGCCCCGCAGATACAGCATCGTGCCGGCCGCCATCTCCACGGATTGTTCCCCTTGATGAAGCCGGACCACACCAGCCAGGCACTGAATGGTAACTTCACCGGCAACCTGATGTTCCGGGAAGCGTTCCCCGCTGAGCAGCACCAGCCGCATCACTTCGAGGTGATCGGTCTTGAAGAATGCCTGGGTCGCCGTCTCGAGCAGCGATGCATCTCTCGGGTGCAGATCGATGAGTTCGCCAGGGGCGGCATGCGGCATGGCCATGATGTCTCCTCCGTGCAGGACTGGTTTCTCTATTGAACCCCGGCATGCGCGGAAGTTCAAGTCAGCCTGGCTTGCCGTCCAGTCGCGGCCGGCTGAGCACGGGCCAGTATCGGCTGGCGTACACACCGAAGCCAGCGATCCACATCAGTCCCGAGACCTGTATCGCGATGCCGTAGGCGGCCGGCCATGCGCCGCCCGCCACGCGCACCAGGGCGGCACAGAGGATCAACAGGTAGGCTGTGACTTCCCAGCGGTCGGCGCGCAGGGGGCGTCCCGTCTGGCCGCGTGCGGTGCGCGTCATCATGCCGACTGTCATGGCGCCGATTGCACCGGCCGTCAGTGCGTGCGTCGCCAGCACGGGGGAGGCGACATGCAGGTGGGCCAGGCCCCGCAACAGCAGATGCACCACGAGCCATGCATAACCAGCGTGCAGAATCCAGACGAGGGGCGTCCGCAGCGTGCGCCACGGTTGCCAGCCGTGCAGGCGGACCGCATGCGCTGCGGCGGCCGCCAGTGCGAGGGTGGCTTGCATGCTGTCGGGCAACGCCAGCACGTGCGCCGCCAGCAGTGCGAGCAACAGGCCGAGCGCGGCGCGCTCGACCCATGCACGGCGTGTTGCGCGCGTGCCGGGGACGCCGTTGTTGGTGAACATGGGGATCACGCGGCCGCCGATGACGGCAATGATAAACAGCACAACATCGAGCGCGATATGCACGCCATCCAGTGGCGAGATGGGCAGATGTCCAGCAAGTGCCAGGTGAAAACCGCCCGTGGCGGCAGCCAGTGCGGTGAGCAGGCCGATGAAGAAAAAATTGCGCCGGTTGCCGGAGCGCCACAGCGCCCCGGAGATGGCCCACGCGACAGCGAGCGGGAAGGCGGTGACGACCACGGCGGTGAGTACCGGGAACGGTCCCGCCGCCAGGACACGCCCTGCCAGCCACAGCGCGGCCAGTGCCGCCAGCGGCCAGCCGCTTGGGGTGGGCTGGCCGGTCCAGGCCCGCACGGCGGTCAGCAGAAAGCCGGCGATGATGGCGAACGTGAAGCCGAACACCATCTCGTGCGCATGCCAGAGCATGGCCGGCATGCCGCCGGCCATGGGTATGCTGGGTATGTTGCCCGTATCGGGCAAGAACTGCAGTACCCACAGCAGCATGCCAGCCGAACTGAACAGCGCGCCCAGCAGATAGAACGGCCGAAACCCGAGCGCCCACAACGCGTGGCGTGCAGCAGGCCGGCGCGGCATGTCAGTGTCGTGGGAAGTCGTTTCGTGCATGACCTGTCCGTGAGAAAAGATTAGAGCAGATGGTCCAGCAGGTCCGGACCGAACACCTCGCGATGGATGCGTGTTGGTGGGACACCCGCAGCGACCAGGTCGCGCCACTGCGCCTGCATGAACGGCAACGGGCCGCACAGGTAGACCGGCTGGTCGGCATAGGCCCAGGCCGGCAGGCGGGCGACATCCATGCGGCCGGCGAAAACGCCTGCGGATGGCTGTGCCGTGGCATCCAGCGCTTCATAGAACACGGCCGTCCGCAGCTTGGGCATGCGGGCTTGCGCATCGGCCAGATCCTGGCGGTGGGGATGATGGGCGGCATCGCGCGCTGCGTAGCCAAAGATCACCTCGCGCTCCGGGTGGCGCCGGGCAATTTCGTTGAGCGTGGCGATCATCGGCGTGATGCCGATGCCGGCAGACAGCAGCACGATCGGCGTGGTGCTGCGCACGTCAGGCTGGAAATCGCCGAATGGCTTGGTGATGGCAAGCGTGCTGCCGACCGCGAGATTGTCGTGCAGCCAGTTCGATACTTGGCCTGCCGGCGTTTCCTGGCCCGCGACTTCACGCTTGACCGAGATGCGCAGCGTCGACTGGCCCGGTGCATCCGACAGGCTGTACTGGCGCAACTGGCGCAGGCCGCCGGGCAGGTCGACGCTGCGCATCTCGGTCAAGCGTGAAGT
>DATLHT010000234.1:0-6403 GCA_035539795.1 Burkholderiaceae bacterium | reverse complement strand
TTATGGAACTGACAGGCGTCACCGCACAATCGATCTTCGATGACAATGCAGCCGACCTCCGGCTGTCCTGGATCGCCGGGCTGGAGGGTGCAGACCGCTCCTTCGAACTGGAATTTGCGCGTGAAGCGACATCCGCCGCGGATCTCGTCGGTCACCTCAACCTGATCCACCCGAATCGCATCCAAGTGCTCGGCAAGCCCGAGATCACTTACTACCAGCGTCTCGACGAGGAAAACCGCAAGCGCCAGATGGGCGAGCTGATCTTGCTCGAGCCGCCTTTTCTAGTCATCGCCGATGGAGTCGATCCGCATCCGGACCTGGAACTGCGCTGCACGCGTTCGTCGACCCCGCTGTTCACCACGCCCGTCTCCTCGGCGGCCGTGATCGACCACCTGCGCCTGTACCTGTCGCGCATCTCCGCGCCACGCGTCACCATGCACGGCGTGTTCCTCGACATTCTCGGCATGGGCGTGCTGATCATGGGCGAATCCGGGCTCGGCAAGAGCGAGCTGGGTCTCGAACTGATCTCGCGCGGTCACGGCCTGGTGGCCGACGATGCGGTCGATTTCGTGCGCCTCGGCCCGGACTTCGTCGAGGGCCGCTGCCCGCCGCTGCTGCAGAACCTGCTCGAGGTGCGCGGCCTGGGCCTGCTCGACATCAAGACCATCTTTGGTGAAACCGCCGTGCGCCGCAAGATGAAGATCAAGCTGATCGTCCAGTTGGTGCGCCGCAACGATGGCGAGTTCGAACGCCTGCCGCTCGACTCGCAATATGTTGATGTGCTCGGCCTGCCGATCCATCAAGTCAAGATCCAGGTGGCCGCCGGACGCAACTTGGCCGTGCTGGTCGAGGCCGCCGTGCGCAACACCATCCTGCGGCTGCGCGGCATCGATACGCTGCGCGATTTCATGGACCGCCAGCGCGCCGCCATGCAGGCGGAATCCCATGCCATCACCCAGGGCCGGTTGCTCTGAGAGTCTCCATCCGTCCCTGAGCGTCAACCGGATTGGCTGACGGCCCGTTGTGTGCTGTAATGGGCTCGCGTCGCGCGCCCAGGTTGCGCTTGCGCCGTGCCGCACGCGTTTTTGCCCTCGCTACCCTGATTGGAGCTTCCCATGAAATCTCTGCTCGCCGTGTGTACCGTGATCGCCTCGCTGTCTGCCGCGCCGGTGTGGGCGCAATCCGCGCAGCCAGCTCAGCCTGCCCAGCCGAATTCGCAGCAATCCAAGATGGCCGAGTGCAATAAGTCCGCCGAAGGTAAAAAAGGAGACGAACGCAAGGCCTTCATGTCGAAATGCCTGTCCGCCAAGCCGAAGGCCAGCGAAAAGCAATTGGCGCAACAGGAACGCATGAAGACCTGCAACAAGCAAGCCGAAGGCAAGACCGGCGATGCCCGCAAGGCTTTCATGAAGGAATGCCTGAGCAGCAAGTAAGCCACGTCACGGCAGCCCGCGCGGGGGATCCTCCCGCGCGCCCCAGCTGCATCACCCGCCACAAGCCCCACCTCGCCGTATTCCTCTTCACCTGCCGGCTCATGCGTCCGCACGTTGTTGATCGGCAGTGAGGGTGACCGAGACCACAGCGGCCTCAGCCACATGCTTTTGACACACGATAATGCTATGCTCGGTGTGTCATGCGTATATTTCTCATCACCGGGATATCCGGCTCCGGCAAATCCGTTGTACTGAATGTGCTCGAGGACGCAGGGTATTACTGCGTCGATAACCTGCCTGCGCAGTTCATTCCTGAACTGGCCCAGTATCTGTCCACGCAGGGTTACACCCATCTCGCTGTTGCCACCGACATCCGCAGCCGCGAAACGCTGCGCGTGGTGCCCGAGATCGTGGACGACCTGAAGACACGTCACGCAGTGCGCGTGCTGTTCCTGACCGCCAATACCGACACGCTGGTGCAGCGCTACTCCGAAACGCGGCGACGCCATCCGCTGTCGATCCGCCAGGCGGGCGCCATCAATTCCGATACCTTGCCGGCCGAGCCGGGCAGTGCCTCGTTGATCGAAGCCATCGAAATGGAACGCGAGTTGCTGAGCCCCCTGGCCGAGACCGGTCACCGCATCGACACCAGCAATCTGCGCAGCAGCACGCTACGCAGCTGGATCAAGGATCTGCTCAGCGACGAACAGGAGCGCCTGACGCTGATGTTCCAGTCATTCGGCTTCAAACACGGCGTGCCGACCGATGCCGATATCGTGTTTGATGTGCGTTCGTTGCCAAACCCCCATTACGACCTGCAACTGCGCCCGTTGACCGGCCGTGACCAGCCCGTCATCGACTACCTGCAGAGCCAGCCGATGGTGCAGGCGATGGCGGAGGATATCCGCGCGTATGTGGAAAAATGGCTACCCAGTTTCGTCGCTGACAACCGCAGCTACCTCACCGTCGCCATCGGCTGTACCGGTGGGCAGCATCGCTCGGTGTACATTGCCGAACGGTTGGCGACATATTTCCGCGCCCATGGTACTGTGTTGATACGCCACCGGGAGTTGCCGGGCGGCGCTTAGAGGTGGTTTCAAAAAGATTCTGGCGTCGGTGTATGGCCATGCCTTACTCGTGCACTGCCCGCGCTTCCTCGCCAGAACCGCTCGCTTCATCTGAAACTACCTCTTCAAGCGCGGCAAAGTCCTCTCGTGTGGACGGGTAACGTCCTACGGGACTGCACATCCAACCTATTCAGCGCGCGTATGTCCGATTCCACCGTCATCCGTGATATTCCGCTGTTTCCGCTGCACACTGTCCTGTTCCCCGGCGGCCTGCTGCCGCTGCGCGTGTTCGAGGCGCGCTACCTGGACATGGTGCGCGATTGCCTACGCCAGGATCAATCCTTTGGCGTGTGTCTGATCGAGAGCGGACACGAAGTCATCAACGAGAAAAAGCCAGCCGCGTCTACAGTCACAGCCGACGTCGGCTGCCTGGCGACCATCCTCGATTGCGACATGGAGCAGCTCGGCCTGTTGCTGCTGCGTACGCGTGGCGGGCGGCGCTTCCAGATCCTGTCCGCGCGTACCGAAAGCAGCGGCCTGACACGTGCTGACATTGCTCTGCTGGGTGATGACCTGCCGGACTGTAATCCCGATCTGCTGCTCGAATGCACCACGGCGCTACGCCGCATCGTGACAGCCCTGAGTTCCAAAAGCGATATTGAGTCGCCGTTTCTCGAACCGTATCAGTGGGACGATCCCGTATGGACCAGTAACCGACTGTGCGAGATCCTGCCGATCCCGCTCAAGGCCAAGCAGAAGCTGATGGCGCTCGAGGATGCCGGCATGCGCATCGAGATCGTGCACCGCTTCATGAAGCAGCACGCCATTTTGTAGTGCTCGTCATGCGGCGTGGCGCACCTGATGATGCGGGGGCGTAGCAGAGCACATCGGGATTTGCATGCTTTAGAGCAAAGTCGGTCGCACCAGGCCATCCAGCAGTGTGCGGATCGGCGCTGGCAGCCCGACCGCATGTAGAGCTTCCAGCGGATACCATTCCACCCGTGTCGCCGAGCCTTGCGGCGCAAGATCCTCATTGGCATGCGTCATGTCGAAACAGCGCGCATGGATCTGCAGCCGAAAATGCGTGAAGGTATGCGACAGGCTCGCGCCCGGCAAGGCATGGCCCGCCTCACCATACGGGTGCGCGTGGGCACGCGCGATCGTTTCAGCAACGGGGTGGGCACCTTCCTCGGCCGGTCCGGCCCCGATCTCCGGCAGGCTCCATAAGCCGCCCCAGATGCCGCGCTCCGGCCGGCGTTCGAGCAGCACCCGGCCGCCATGCAGCAGCACGAGCACGGTGACGGCCCGCTCCGGCAACGCCTTGCGTGGGCGCGGTGCGGGCAGGCGATCGGTGATACCCGCTGCCCGTGCCTGGCAGACGTCGTGCAGTGGACAGGCGGCCGGCGTCGCAAGGCAGGCAGGCCGCCCCCGCACGCAGACCATTGCGCCAAGATCCATCAGACCCTGGGTATAGGCTTCAATGCCGCTGTCCGGGAGTGCGGCCTCGGCATGCCGCCACATCACGTCTTCCACGCGCTTGTCGCCGGGAAATCCTTCGATACCGAATACGCGTGCGAACACGCGCTTGACGTTGCCATCGAGAATCGCCGCCCGCGCACCCGTGCTGAAGGCCGCGATGGCAGCTGCCGTGGAACGGCCGATGCCCGGCAGGGCGGCCAGCTGGTCGGCCTCGCGCGGAAACACGCCACCATGCTCGGCCACGACGATCTGCGCACAGCGATGCAGGTTGCGGGCACGCGAGTAATAGCCCAGGCCGGCCCAGGCGGCCATGACGTCGTCGGGTGCGGCGGCAGCCAGGTCCCGTACGGTGGGGAAGCGCTCGAGAAAGCGCGCATAGTACCCGAGCACGGCAGAGACCTGAGTCTGCTGCAGCATGATCTCGGACAGCCAGATCCGGTAGGCATCGCGCGTTCCCTGCCATGGCAGGCCATGACGCCCGTGGGTGCGCTGCCAGGCCACGACGCGCGCCGCAAAATCGGCAGGCACGGCGTCGGTCGGCAAGGCGGGAGTGGAAATACGGCGCGGCTGCATGCAGATCATCCGTTGATGGGGACTGCATTATCGCGCGAATTTCCATCGCGCCTGCGATGCGCTACCTGCACTGTTCGATATCGCCGGCAGTACCTGGGCGAGGCAGCATGGCGGGCAACACATGGGCGCGCGGGCATCATGCTGCGACAAGACGCAACAGCCGCGCAGCGGCGCAGCACTCCCGCTCAGGCTACCGCGCGGCCCCCGTCGAGCATCGCGCTCTCAAGGATCTGACGGCTATGTTCGGCGATGGTGACATTCAAGGCATCGAGTTCGGCCAGCGCGGCTTCCAGTTCGCCGATGCGGCCTTCCAGCGTATCGGTGGCTTCATGCACGCGCTCGATCGAATCGACGCGGCGGCGCAGCTGCTTCTGATGTTCGCGTACCTGGGCCTCGAGCGGCGTCATCACCGATTTAAACCACACATCCAGATCACGGTTGAGCGAATTGAACACTTCCTGCACGTTCTCCGTCACGACACCGAAGATGCGCGCCACCAGCCCCGGCTGCAAGCGGAACCAGGCATTCACGCCGCGTACCTGTCCCTGCGCGAGCGCGGCCTGTGCGGCAAGCGCATCGCGATAGCGCACGGTGTCGAACTGTAGCGGCGCCACCAGGGTGAACGCATGTTCGGCATTGAAGCGCTTGTACATTGCGTCGACCATCTGGTGCAACTGGGCAATCTTGTCACTGGCGCCAGCGATGCGCAGCTGCAGGTCGTTGAACAATGTCTCCATGTCGCCGCGGATGGCGCTCGACAGCAGGTGGCCCGACATCGTCTCGCGCGCGCTGCGCATGCGGCGCCGGACTTCACGGCCTTGCAGCGCTTTGACGATCTCGGCCGCATGGCGGCCGAATACCAGCCGCAAGGCCTTGAACTTGGCGATGCTCTGCTCGAATTCCGCTTTCTCGCTCTGCACGCGTTGCAGCATGTGCTTGACCATCGCCTGCTTCTTGCCACGCAGGCTGCGCAACTCGAACAACTGCTCGACGATATCCCGATGGCGCAACTGCAGCAGTTGGCGAGTATTGCGGGTGAGCACGTCGACGGCCACCCCGACCTGGTCCGCGAGGATGGCATGGCGGCGCGCCAGCAATTGCTCGGACAAAGCCTGTTCAAGTGTGGCGAGGCGACTCGCCTCATGCAGGGCCGCGTCACCCGACACGCGGGCCACCAGTCCTTTTTGCGCCGACACGGGATACACCTGCGCCGGCTCGATGCCCAGCGCCTGGGCTGTCACCTCTACCTGCGCGCGCAGCTCGGCCTCGGCTTCCTCATGCGGCTTGAGCGGATCCCATAGCCCGTCGATCTTGTTGAGCACGACCAGGCAACGGGCACGCTGCGCATGGGCGACATGCGTCTGCCATAGTTCCAGGTCGCTTTGCGTCACGCCGGTGTCGGCCGCTAGCACGAACACCACCACGTGCGCGTCGGGCAACAGCCGGAGGGTCAGTTCGGGTTCGGTGCCGAGCGCATTCAGGCCCGGCGTATCGATCACCACCAATCCCTGTGCAAGCAGTGGGTTCGGCAGATTGGCAATCGCGTAGCGCCAGCGTGGCAGCTCGAGCGTGTCTTGCGTGCCGGCGGGCAATGCTGCCACATTGACGGCATTGCCGTGCATGCCCAGCGCCTTGGCTTCGTGGTGCGGCAGGCGCACCGTCTCCGCGACATGTTGCAGCGCCTGCGCCATCTCGGCCGGCGCGCCGGGGTCGAGCGGCACATGCACCCAGCGCGGGTCGCTTGCGGCCTGCCCCAGCGGCGTGGCGATATCGGCATCGATCGGCAGGAGATGCAAGGCCGGTAGCGATGCCGGGTCGTAACGCAGCTCCGTCGGGCACATCGTGGTGCGG
>DATLHT010000233.1:0-5547 GCA_035539795.1 Burkholderiaceae bacterium | reverse complement strand
GAATACTACCGTGCCGCCACGCGCTCAGGCGGCGCACCAGCAGGCATCGTTCCTGGTGAAGGCGATCCGTACCCGCCTGCAGGGCGGCGTGGCACCCGAGTTCCGCTTCCGCGATTTCGGCTCGCTGGTATCGCTGGGCCGTTTCAGCGCAGTCGGCAACCTGATGGGCGGGTTGATCGGCGGTTCGATGCTGATCGAAGGACTGCTGGCCCGGATCATGTATGCCAGCCTCTACCGTATGCACGTGATGGCGCTGCACGGGCCGCTGCGCATGGTGCTCGATACGGTGGTGCACTGGCTGCGCAACAAGACCCGGCCGCGTGTGAAACTGCATTGATCGTGCGGCTGCGCGTGCGCGCGACGCAGAAGTTACATAGAATCGCGATTGTCACGGGACGCCACTGCGTCCCGTCGTTTTCAAGGAGACCCGCCGATGTTCAAGCCCGAAATTGAGAGCCTGGTTCCCGCACAATCCTTCGATCGCCGCGATTTCGTCCGCACTGCGCTGGGCAGCGCGTTTGCCGCGGCCGTCATGCCGGTGGCCGCGAGCACCATCAAGACCGACTTCGAGGGCCTGACGGCGGGTGAGGTCATGATTCCGTCCGGCGACCTGTCGATGCCGGCGTATCGCGCGCAACCAACCGGTAAGACCAACCTGCCGGTGGTGCTGGTGATCAGCGAGATTTTTGGTGTGCACGAGCATATCGCCGATGTCTGCCGCCGCTTTGCCAAGCTTGGTTACCTCGCCATCGCTCCCGAGCTGTTCGTGCGACAGGGCGACCCGACCTCGTTCGGTACATTGCAGGAACTGATGACCAACATCATCAGCAAGGTGCCGGATGCGCAGGTCATGGGCGATCTCGATGCCGCCGTGAAATGGGCTGGCGCAAACAACGGCAATGCCGCCAAGGTGGGTATCACCGGTTTCTGCTGGGGCGGGCGCATTACGTGGCTGTACTGCGCGCACAGCCCGTCGGTGAAAGCCGGCGTAGCGTGGTATGGCCGCCTGGTCGGCGACAAGACGTCGACCAGTCCCGCGCAGCCGCTCGATCTGGCGGGTCAGCTGAAGGCGCCGGTGCTCGGCCTGTATGGTGGCCAGGACACGGGCATTCCGCTCGATACCGTCGAGAAGATGAAGGTCGCACTCAAGCAGTCGTCGTCCCCGGCCGCCAAGGCGTCGTCGTTCGTCATCTATCCGGATGCGCCGCATGCTTTCCATGCCGATTACCGGCCCAGCTACCGTGCCACCGAGGCGCGCGATGGATGGGAGAAATGCTTGGCGTGGTTCCGCAAGCAGGGCGTGGCTTGAGCCGCGCTCGAGATTGCTGATCAGCACCCACCGGCTGCGGCAGCCGATCTGAAGCGGTTGTTCCGACGCTGCAGATCCGGGGCGCAGTCTCGGGTACCTCGTGAGGGTTTCCCGAACCGCGCTCCCCACTGTTCTCCGGAAAAACGATACAGCAGTTGCCAAACACAGACGGGCTTGCGTACAATCTCGTCTTTGTTGCAACTGTGTTGCATCAGTGCCCGGTCCCGCATGCTGCCCGCCAGCATCCGTGGGCCGCGCCTCCGGAGAGCATCATCGACACCACCCTGTTATCCATTCTTGCCGCGACAGCACTGGCTGGCATCGGGAGCATTCTGGCCGCGGCGCTATTGTCACTGACAGTCATGAGCCGCATCGTCAAGCCCATGGTCAGTTTTTCGGTGGGCGTGCTGCTGGCGACCGCGCTCCTGCACTCGTTGCCGGAAGCCTTCGAATCCGGCGCGGATTCCCATGCCCTGTTTGCCACGCTGCTGGCGGGCCTGCTGGGTTTCTTCCTGCTCGAGAAACTGGCATTGCTGCGGCACTCGCATCACCATGAGGGCGACGGCCACGGCCACCATCACGGGCATGATCGCGAAGAGGCGGGCAAGAGCGGCATGCTGATCCTTGTCGGGGATTCGCTGCACAACTTCGCTGACGGCATTCTCATCGCCGCGGCCTTCGTGGCCGATCCGCATATCGGCGTGGTCACGGCGCTGGCGATTGCCGCGCACGAGATTCCGCAGGAAGTGGGTGACTTCATCGTCTTGCTCAATGCCGGCTTCAGCCGCGCCCGCGCCTTTGCCTACAACCTGTTGTCGAGCCTGTCGGCAGTAGTGGGGGGGCTGATCGGCTACCTGCTGTTCGACCGCATGGCGACCTGGGTGCCATTCGTGCTGGTGTTGGCCTCGAGCAGCTTCGTCTACATTGCGGTCAGCGATCTCATGCCGCAGATGCAGCGCCGGCCCAAGTGGCGCGAATCGGCGTTGCAGGTGGCGCTGATCGTGCTGGGCGTGGTTCTGGTGTATGTGCTGACGCGCCATGCGCACGGGCATGGCCACTGAGCGCCTTCAGTCGCCGGTGGCCACGGGGCGCGAAGGATCCGCGCACCATTCGCTCCACGAGCCCGGATAGAGGGCTGCGCCGGTCAGGCCAGCCACTTCCAGTGCCAGCAGGTTGTGGCAGGCAGTCACACCCGAACCGCACTGCATGATGCTGTGCTCGGGCGCGCTCTGGCCGAGCGTGGCCTGCCACTCCGCACGCAACTGTTCAGCCGGCTTGAAGCGCATGTCGCGGTCGAGGTTTCGCTTGAAGCAATGGTTGCGCGCGCCGGGAATATGGCCGCCGACGGGATCAAGCGTCTCGTTCTCGCCGCGAAAGCGGTCCTCACTGCGGGCATCGACCACCAGGCGCGCCTGCGTCGCCAGATTGTCGACGACATCCCGCGCATCCACTACAGGCACGAGCGAGGCGCGCAGCTCCAGGTTGCCACGGTCTTCAGGCAGGGCGGGCTCATCGGGCACGCCCGGCTCAAGCGCATAGCCTGCGGCTTCCCATGCCTGCCGGCCGCCATCGAGCACGGCAGCACCCGCATGGCCGATCCAGCGCAGCATCCACCACAGCCGCGCGGCGAACACACCACCATTGGCATCATAGGCGACGACCTGCGTGTCGTTGTTGACGCCCAACATGCGCAGGCGAGCGATGAAATCGTCCGGTGCGGGCAGCGGGTGGCGGCCGTTGCCGCCGGTCTTGGCGCCCGACAGCTCATTGTCGAGATGCAGATAATAGGCGCCCGGAATATGGCCGGCGTGATGGGCCTGGCGACCCGCGGCCGGGTCGGCGAGGTCGAAGGTGCAATCGACCACCACCGTGTGCTTGGTGGGATCGGCAAGCAGGGTATGCAATGCTGCGGGGGATATCAGTGTGGTGGTCATGGCGTTCCGGTAGCGATGGACAAGCGGTTTGCAGCATCATCATCGCATGCCGGCACGGCTGGCCTCACACTTCGGGATGCACCTCGGCTTCCGGCGGCGTGGCAGCCGCCGCCTGCGCGGCGCGCGCATCTTCGCGCGCACGGATCAGCGTGGTCGCGATGCCGCTGATGATGATCATGGCCATCCCCGACCAGCTGAGCCAGTCGAGGCGGTCTTTCCATATCAGTATGCCCCAGCCGCAGCCAAACACAATCCCTGCGTACTGCAGGTTGGCCGTCAGCAGCGTGTTGCCGCGCTTGTAGGCGCGCGTCATGGCCGTCTGGCCGATAGTGGCCGTGACGCCAGTGGCCAGCAGGAGCAGCACGCCGAGCCAGGTATGCTGCGACACCCCGGTGAAGCACATCCAGATGATGCCGAGCACGAGCCCGAGCGCGGAAAAATAAAAGACGATGCGGTTTTCGGGCTCACCGAGATTGCCCAGTGCGCGCACTTCCACATATGCCAGGGCGGTGAAGAAGCCGGAGATCAGGCCGATCAGCCCAGCTGCCAGCTGGCTGGAGCTGACGGACGGCTGTAGCAGGCAGATGACCCCGGCGAACGACAGCAGGATGGCCACGACCAGGCGCCGGTCGGTATCGGGTCCGCGCTTGCCGGCGAAGACTGCGCCAGCGCTGAGGATCATGGCGATCCACACCGGCGACATATAGTTGAGGGTCAGCGCAGTTGCCAGCGGCAACTGCGACAGGCAGTAAAACATCATCATCAGTGCGGTCAGGCCGAACACACTGCGCTTGATGTGGGAAATCGCGTGCGGCGTGCGCAGGGTTTCGCCACGCCGCCGCATCAGCCACGCAATGAGGATGACGCCGATCAGGCAGCGAAAGAAGATGATTTCCCCGGTGGTATAGGTCTCGGACGCGAGCTTGACGCACACCCCCATCAACGAGAAAGCGAAGGCGGCGACCAACATCCAGAGCGATTGCATGGGGAACGGGAAGGTAAAAGCGGGGTGGTAAATCGGGGAGAACCCTCGGAGAGAACCCCGATTGTACCAAGCTCGGCTGCTTTCCGGCCGGCATCATGCATTGCATGGGCAGGCTGCAAAGCCGTCGGACTGTTCCGACGATGCTGGGGTCAATGGTGCTGGTGCGGCATGCCAGTGTCGGCTGGCTGTGCCGTACTCCGCAATTCCTGTCGCGCCTGCCGCATGACCGTGATGCCTGCAGAAAGCGCGAGAGTGGCCATGATGACCGCGACAATGATGTCCGGCAGCCCGCTGCCTGTACCGAAGACACCCGCGGCGGCGAGCATCACCGCCAGATTGCCCAGGGCATCATTGCGGCTGCACAGCCAGACCGAGCGCATGTTGGCGTCGCCGCTGCGGTAGGCGTACAACATCCACGCGACCCCGACATTTGCCAGCAGCGCCAGCAGGCCGATCATGCCCATGGTGAAGGGTTCAGGTGGAGTGCCCAGGTACGCTGTCCAGAGCGCACGGCCGAGCACGACCAGGCCAAAGACGGCCATTGTCATACCCTTTAGCCAGGCTGCACGTGCACGCCATGCCAGAGCCATGGAGAGGACGAACAGGGCGATACCGTAGTTAGCTGCATCGCCGGCAAAGTCGAGAGCGTCGGCCCACAACGCAATGGACCCTGAGCGCATACCAGCACCGATCTCGATACAGAACATAAGACCGTTGACCGCGAGAGCGATCCACAGGGCGCGGCGAAATGCCGGGTTCGGGCCTTCGGCGGGCGGGGCGGGTGGTTGGCAGCAATGCGCGGACATGGTGTGCTCCTGATTGACGTGCTGTCATTTCACACCTTGTAGCGGCTCCAGGGTCAAGGGCGTACCATGTTGTATCTGTGCAAAGCTGGAGATCTCACGATGCGGATCGGGGAATTGTCGAAAGCGACGGGCGTCGACGTGGAAACCATCCGTTTCTACGAAAAGACTGGCGTGCTGCCGCGCGCCGAGCGCCAAGCGAACGGCTATCGCGCCTATGGTCCCGCGCATCTCGAGCGGCTCGCATTTGTACGACACTGTCGGGCGCTGGACATGCCGCTGGCTGACGTCCAGCGGCTGCTGGCATTTCTCGACCGGCCGGGCGAGGACTGCGGCGATATCGACCACTTGGTAGCCGCACATCTGGTGCGCGTGCGTGCCCGCCTGGCCAGCATGCGTGCGCTCGAGCGACAGCTGACGGCGTTGAGCCGCGCCTGCGTGGCGGACAGTCACACGGTGGGCGAATGCGGCATTCTGCAGGAGCTTGTCGCTGCCGCACACGGGGAAGCGTGCGCC
>DATLHT010000232.1:0-2988 GCA_035539795.1 Burkholderiaceae bacterium | reverse complement strand
CCCGCCGATCATCGCGACCGCGTCGGCAGCGTGATCGAAGCCACGCTGGAAGAAGCGGCGCGCGCCGTGGCACATGCCGACGCTGCGGCCATGGGCTGGCAGGCCACGCCGCCCGCCGGACGTGCAGCCATTCTGGAACGTGCTGCTGACCTGTTCGAAAGCCAGATGCCGGTACTGATGGGGCTGATCGTGCGCGAAGCGGGCAAGAGCCTTGCCAATGCCATCGCCGAAGTGCGCGAGGCAGTCGATTTTCTGCGCTACTACGCCGTGCAAGTGCGTGCGGCCTTCAGCAACGACACGCACCGACCGCTCGGTCCGGTGGTATGTATCAGTCCGTGGAATTTTCCGCTGGCGATCTTCACAGGGCAGGTCAGTGCCGCGCTCGCGGCTGGCAATACCGTGCTCGCCAAGCCCGCCGAACAGACGCCGCTGATCGCCGCGCAGGCCGTGCGCATCCTCCACGCCGCCGGTGTGCCGCGCGGCGCCCTGCAATTGGTGCCGGGTCGCGGTGAAACCATCGGTGCGGCACTGGTTGGCGATGTTCGTATCCGCGGCGTGATGTTCACCGGCTCGACCGCTGTGGCCCGGCTGTTGCAACGCAGCCTCGCCGGGCGGCTCGACGCGCATGGCCGGCCGGTGCCGTTGATCGCGGAAACCGGCGGGCAGAATGCGCTGATCGTCGATTCGTCCGCCCTCGCGGAACAGGTCGTGGCCGACACGCTGGCGTCGGCCTTCGACAGCGCCGGCCAGCGTTGCTCGGCGCTGCGCGTGCTGTGCCTGCAGCAGGACATCGCCACGCCGATGCTCGCCATGCTCAAAGGCGCCATGGCGGAACTGTATGTCGGCAACCCCCACCGGCTCGAGGTGGATGTCGGGCCGGTGATCGATGCCGAGGCGCGCGATGTCATCCAACAGCATATCGACACCATGCGTGCCAAGGGCCGGCCCGTGTATCAGGCGGCGATGTCGGGCGACACAACACATGGCACTTTCATTCCGCCAACACTGATCGAAATCGACCGTATCGACGAACTGCAGCGCGAAGTGTTCGGCCCCGTGCTGCATGTCCTGCGCTATCCGCGTACCGGCCTCGATATCCTCGTCGGCCAGATCAACGCTACCGGCTACGGCCTGACACTGGGGCTGCACACCCGTATCGACGAAACCATCACACAGGTCACCACGCAGGCCTGTGCCGGGAACCAGTACGTCAACCGCAACATCATCGGCGCCGTCGTTGGCGTGCAGCCGTTCGGTGGAGAGGGGCTTTCGGGTACCGGCCCCAAGGCTGGTGGCCCGCTGTATCTATTACGCCTGTTGTCCGCTTGTCCGCTGGACGCTGCCATGCGGGCCGTCACTGTGGCAGGAGGGGGGCTGGAGTGGCCGGAGCCAGCTGTGTCAGAGACGGCTCGATGGCAAGCCTGGCGCACGTGGCTGCGGCGCGAAATGCCCGCGCTGGCCGAAGTGTGCCAGGGCTTCGCAGACACCACGCTCGCGGGCGTTCGCCTTACACTGCCAGGCCCGACTGGCGAACGCAACGTCTATACGCTGCTCCCTCGCCGGGCCGTGCTCTGTCTGGCGGACGATGCACATGATCGCTTGTTGCAGCTGAGCGCCGTCCTCGCTGTCGGCAGCAAGGCCGTCTGGCCCGACACAGCCGAGACCAACGCATTGCATGCAGACCTGCCGCCGGAAATCAGCGCGCAGGTGCAACGGGTATCCGACTGGTCTACGGCGGCGTACGATGTCGTCTTGCATCACGGCGAAGCCGATCGCCTGCGCAGCGTCTGCGAGCAACTCGCGCAGCGGCCCGGCCCGATCGTCAACGTGCACGGTTATGCACGGGGCGAAACCACGATTGCACTCGAGCGGCTGCTACGCGAGCATGCGCTCAGCATCAACACGGCTGCCGCGGGCGGCAACGCAAATTTAATGACGATTGGCTAGCATGCTGGCGCGACCGCACGCCCCATGCGGCACGAGATGCGACGGGAGGGATGTCCCTCCCGCAACCGGAGCTGCGCAATACGTGGCACGGAACCCGGGGCGGTGGACTCGTTTGGTCCACCACCTCGATCACCTACGGGAGACTTGTATGAAAACAGCGTTTCACAAGACCGTGCTGCATCTGGCGCTCGTGAGCACGGCGCTTGCCCTCGGCGCGACCGTGGCACAAGCCGAAGACATCAAGCTCGGTTTCGCCGCCCCCATGACCGGTGCACAGGCACAGTACGGCAAGGACATGCAGAACGGCGTCGTGCTGGCCATCGAGGAATTCAACGCGACGCATCCCAAGATCGGCGGCAAGGAAGTCAAGTTCGTACTGCTTTCCGAAGACGACCAGGCCGATCCCAAGACTGGTTCCGTCGTCGCGCAGAAGCTCGTCGACAAGGGCATCCAGGGCATGCTTGGCCACTTCAACTCCGGCACCAGCATTCCTGCGTCGACCGTCTACAACCGTGCCGGCATTCCGCAGATCGCCATGGCCACCGCGCCCGAGTATACGCGTCAGGGCTTCAAGAACACCTTCCGCATGATGACCTCCGATACACAGCAGGGTTCTGTCATCGGCGCCTTCGCCGTCAAGAAGCTTGGCGCCAAAACCATCGCCATCGTCGATGACCGCACCGCCTACGGCCAGGGCCTCGCCGACGAATTCGAAAAAGCCGCCAAGGCCGCAGGCGGCAAGATCGTGCGGCGCGAATTCACCAACGACAAGGCCGTCGACTTCAAGGCCGTACTTACCAACATCAAGCGCAGCAATCCGGACATCATCTTCTTTGGCGGCGCCGAAGCGCAATCCGCGCCGATGGCCAAGCAAATGAAAGAACTCGGCCTGAAAGCGCCGCTCGTCAGCGGCGAAATGTCCAAGACCGACAACTTCATCAAACTCGCTGGTCCCGCTGCCAATGGCACCGTGGTCTCGCTCGCCGGCCTACCGCTCGACCAGATGCCCGGCGGCCCCGGCTACAAGCAGCGCTATGAAAA
>DATLHT010000231.1:0-10190 GCA_035539795.1 Burkholderiaceae bacterium | reverse complement strand
TACCTCGTGCCGTCGCGTGTCAACGCCGGCCAGTTCTTCGCGCTGCCGCAGTCACCGCAACTGTTCAAGCAGATGCTGATGGTGGCCGGCTTCGACCGCTACTACCAGATCACCAAGTGCTTCCGCGACGAAGACCTGCGTGCCGATCGTCAGCCCGAATTCACCCAGATCGACTGCGAAACCTCGTTCCTCAAGGAACAGGAAATCCGCGACCTGTTCGAGCGCATGATCCGCACCGTCTTCAAGAACACCATGAACGTGGACCTGGCAGAGCAGTTCCCGGTCATGGAATTCCGCGAAGCCATGGCGCGTTTCGGCTCCGACAAGCCTGACCTGCGCGTCAAGCTCGAATTCACCGAGCTGACCGATGCCATGAAGGACGTGGACTTCAAGGTCTTCTCCGGTCCCGCCAACGACGAAGGCGGCCGCGTGGTGGCTCTGCGCGTGCCGCAAGGCGCGCAGATCAGCCGCAGCGAGATCGACAGCTACACCCAGTTTGTCGGCATCTACGGCGCCAAGGGCCTGGCGTGGATCAAGGTCAACGAGGTGGCCAAGGGCCGCGACGGCCTGCAATCGCCCATCGTCAAGAACCTGCACGACAACGCCATTGCCGAGATCCTCAAGCGCAGTGGCGCGCAGGACGGCGACATCCTGTTCTTCGGTGCCGACAAGGCCAAGGTCGTCAACGATGCCATGGGCGCGCTGCGCCTGAAGATCGGTCATTCCGACTTCAGCAAGGAGCACGGCCTGTTCGTCGATGCATGGCATCCGCTGTGGGTCGTCGACTTCCCGATGTTCGAGTACGACGAGGAAAACGCCCGCTGGGTCGCCATGCATCACCCGTTCACCAGCCCCAAGGACGAACACCTCGACTACCTCGAGACTGACCCGGGCAAGTGCATCGCCAAGGCCTATGACATGGTGCTCAACGGCTGGGAAATCGGTGGTGGCTCGGTGCGGATCTTCCAGGAGGAAGTCCAGAGCAAGGTGTTCCGCGCCCTCAAGATCGACCACGAGGAAGCGCGTGCCAAGTTCGGCTTCCTGCTCGACGCACTGCAATACGGCGCGCCGCCGCACGGTGGTATTGCCTTCGGCCTCGACCGCATCGTGACGATGATGGCCGGCGCCGATTCGATCCGTGACGTGATCGCCTTCCCCAAGACGCAGCGTGCCCAGTGTCTGCTCACGCAGGCCCCGAGCGCGGTGGACGAGAAGCAACTGCGCGAGCTGCATATCCGGTTGCGGCAGGCGGAGCCGAAGGTCGGCTGAACATGCACGTTCTGCGTGAAGTACGGCTGTTGTGAGGAAGCAGCCTGTCTTGTCAGAAAGATGGACAAGGCAGGCTGGCCACTATAGAGCCCCGCTTTGCGGCCATCGTCCTGTTGGCTTGCCTTCGTTCCATCCGCCGCTCAATTGGCATGCGGCTTGAAAAAGTGGCTGATTTTTCCCGGCAGAGAAGTCGGGAGACTTGCCTTGACCCGATCGCTCGCTCGCTCAACTTCCTGCTGGGCCAAAATGAGGGCATTTTGTCGGCCCCCGAAACACCTTTCAGAAAGCGAATGGCTGCCCAGCAGAGTGGCGAGGGGCGTCGCTGCGTAGAGCATATCCCGCAGAATTTCTAGTTCTTGCAACCCGCCTTTAGGTGATTTTGTGCTGACGAAACGTTCAGCACCATATTTCCCTGCCCAATATCCAACTGTCGCAAGAAAGTTAACCAGTGCTTTAGCAGGCATTGCATCACCGGGATGCTGAACGGCGCGGTAAAGCTTGGAGGTCAAAATTTCCGGGTGCGGCAGCTTTCTGGCCGATCTCAAAAACGGCGTGATTTTGCGCGAATCTACTAACCCGTTGGCCGAAAACGTTGTAGTGAAGTCATCCAGGCTCTGCTGTGCTGCAGCGTGAGACGCCGGAGGAAAGAAGCGTCTTTCGATGCCCGCGATCAGATGGCGAGCAACGATGCCAGCACCCGTTTGCGCGGCGGACAGAAACAGAGGGGAATTATTTGCCGTTTTTGGAATGAAAACATGCTTCTCGAAGAATCGGCAGATCGTGACTTTATCTGCAGGCGTGAGGTCGATAATCTTGTAGCGCTGAAGCTCCGCGTGGATTGCATAAAAGACATCCTGATGCCGCTTGTCTGGATTCAATTTGAAGATATTATTGGTGAGCCCGTCATATTTCCTTGACAGGATGTTCCCGTGGAGCTCGAGCGTAGCCTTGTCGGTGAACGACAGCGCTGCCTGCGATGGCCCATCAAGTTTCTTAAGGATTTCGTAAAGGATGTCGCGCGGCAGCGCGCCAATGAAATTGAACGGGGCGGGTTCAGCCTCGAACGGACTGTTCCGGTTCCTGCTTTCAGTTGCTCCTGGTTGCTCCAGCGAGGAGATATTCTTGGCTGAGGAAGGCTCAGTGAGCGCTTGAGAGAGACGGGTTTGAGAGAGACGGTTTTCGACTTTCATGGAGGCTGCTTTTAGATTCAGTCCTCTGAATCTAAAAGCCAAATTTCTTGCCGCCAAATAAAACACTGTGAAGTGGCAGTGTTTTGCAAAGTCGGGTGCCCCACGACAACATCGCCCGCGGTCTCGGCCGCAGCGCCACGATGATGGCCGGTGGCAGGGGCTGACGTGATCTGCGACATGATCGCTTTCCGAAAACGCAGGCACACGTAGCCCGCCTGCGGATACCCGGCCGGCCTGCTGAACAAACACCAGGCCGGGGCGCTACCTAAAAAAGGCCTGCCGTGTTTTCCCCTTTCGGCCGTGCATGTGCCACGCCCCTTCGTCACACCTTCTTCACGAATTCCGATTTCAGGCTCATGGAGCCAAAGCCGTCGATCTTGCAGTCGATATCGTGATCACTGTCGACCAGCCGGATATTCTTGACCTTGGTACCCATTTTGACGACGCCTGCCGAACCCTTCAGCTTCAGGTCCTTGATGACAGTGACGGTATCCCCATCTTGCAAGACGTTGCCGGCCGAATCGCGGTACACCTTGCTGACTGTTTCGGTCGGCACGGATGCCTGCGCCGACCATTCATGCGCGCACTCCGGACAGATGTAGAGGTTCCCATCTTCATACGTCAACTCCGAATGGCATTTGGGGCAGGGAGGTAATGTGCTCATGTATCGTCCTCATGGTGCTTGGCCAAGGCCATAAAAGAACGAAAGTATACTGTCCTGGTGGCTTGCCGGCCTTGCGGGATGCCGGGATGATCAGCTTGTGCTGGCCTTGGAATCCAGTGAATGGGCCGGATGTGCGGCGACCCACCTCGCCATGTTCGTGTTCAATCCAGCGACGCAACCATAATCCTTCGTCGCGCAATCTCCACCCGCACAAGCTCCCCCACCTGGAACCCCGCCAGTTCGATCCAATACCCTTTGAGTCGAGTCATTGGCACAGATGGATGCAGAGACCATCCACGCCCTCTGATCTGATATTCGCAGTAAGACCCGGTGATCTTGATGCGCCATGCACGGAGAGTGGCCCGTGAACGTCGGACTGCAGGTTTGGGCTGGGTCGGCCAAAAGGCATGAAAAGGCCCGCCGTGTTTGCGGCCTCTTTGCTGTTTCAGGCGCAATCGCGGGAAACCCTCTGGCATACTGCCTCGGTCAATCCCTGTTCCTGTTTTCCGGAGGAAATTGCTTGGATCCGATCCTGAACCGGCTGTCGGAGTCGTATGCCGCCGCCCGGTCGACCGAAGAACTGACCCGTCCGTTGCTGGAGATGCTGAGCGAAGTGACCGGACTGGAGTCGACCTACCTCACCTCGATTGATCTCGAACGCAATGTGCAGCATGTACGTTTCGCGCGCAATGCCGGCGACATGACCATTCCGGAAGGGCTGGCAGTGCCTTGGGAGGACACGCTGTGCAGGCGCGCCCTCGATGAGGGGCGCATGTTCACCGATCACGTGAGCGCTTGCTGGGGCGACTCCGAGGCAGCCCGGCAACTGGGTATCGAAACCTATCTGAGTACCCCGGTGCACTCCGGCTCCGGTGCCTTGCTGGGTACGTTATGCGGGGCGAGCGCCGACCGGCGAAGCGTGGACGAGCGCGCCATGACATATCTGCGCCTGTTCTCGACGCTGGCAGGCAACTTCATCGAACGCGAGCAGTTGCTCGAGCGTTTGCAGGACGCCAACCGCCAGCTGGCGCGCCACGCCATGACCGATACGCTGACCGGACTGCTGAACCGCCGCGCGCTGTTCGAAGCGTTGTCCCGGTTGATCGTCACGGCAGGCGACGAGCGCCGCAGCGTGCTGGTGATGATGATCGATCTCGACCGTTTCAAGCAGATCAATGACACGTATGGCCATCAGTGCGGGGATCTGTTCCTGCAGGCGATCGGTCAGCGATTGCAGTCCGCGGTGGGTGATGAGGATACGCTGGCGCGCATCGGCGGCGATGAGTTCGCGGCGGTCGGCCTGGGTCCGTCTCTCGTGACACGTGACTCCGGCAGCCGCTGCCTGAATGACCGCGACGCCAGTCGCGCGGTGCAAACCTGCCGGCAGCGTCTGCTTGACGCCACGGTTGGGCGGTTTGCGCTGGGTGAGCATGTGCTTGACTATGCCGGTGTCAGTGTCGGTGGTGTTGCACTGGATCCGCATAGTCTCGATCCGGACGAGGCGCTGTGTCTCGCGGACGAACGCATGTATGAGGACAAGCGTGCACGCCGGCAGCGGGCGGGCAGTGCACGTACCGCGAACGGCTGATCGCCTGCGGCTGGCCTCGCTGTGTGGCACTGCGGGAAGCTGCATCCTTGCCTGCGGTCTGCACCGTATGACGCGCATGATAGCGGCGAAACACAGCACGGCAATCTCGTCCGTAACGTGTAGCCAAATGTTACGGGCCGGAACGAACGCATGTGCTGCGAAGTCTTTTCTTAATGTCCGAATAACAGGTGAGGGAGAGGCCGGTGAATATCGATTATCAATGGATCAGCGCATGGATCACAGCGCATGCGGACAGCCTTCTGGCATGGCTGGGCGCAGGGCTGGTCGTGATCATTCTGGCGCGCGTGCAATTTGTCCTGCTGAGCCGCAAGGCGGCGCGCGCTATGTCGGAATCGGTGGCGACCACGGTTGCTGCCTGTGTACCCGAGATCGCGGCAGCGGCGCGCGGCAGTCACGCGACGGCCATGCAGGAGCCTATGCTTGGCGCACTTGCAGTAGAGCCTGCTGTGCCTGGGCAGGGCGACAGCGGGTCGCAACGGGCTGAGCTGCTGCGGCAGTTCGGGTTGCAGACCATTGCCGCCGTGGACGCGCGCCTGCGGCGCCTTGGTGACCTGGGCAACCTGCGCTTGCCGGATGAGGCGCTGACGCGCGTGTCGGTCTCTGGCGTTGCCGATCCGCTGCTGGTGGTGGCCCCACAGCATACTGTTCAGGCCGTGCTGGAAGCGCAGCGCATATATGATCATCATGCGCGCGAACTGGTGGCGCAGCGCCGCGCTGCGCAGCAGGCCGATGACGCTTGCCGCGCGGCTGGTGAGGAACTGCGTCAGGCACGCCAGGCCAGTGCCGCGATTACAGCCCGGTTCGAACTGGCCAACGGACGCGACGATCAGGCCGATCTGCAGCGGCTGCTGATCCAGGAATACAACGCACTCGGCACGCGCGAGGCATCTGCGCTGGAGCGCCAGACGCGTCTGCACCAAGAGGCTGCGGGGCTCGCCACGGCGTTGCAGCAGGCGGCCGATGCGGCGACGCAAGCGTACGAAACGGCCGCCATTCCCCTGGTGGCACGGCTGCGCGCAGCCTGGGGGCACAGCGAGTCGAGCGGATGGCTTACTGGCCGGCCGGAGGACACAGCCATCGGCAGCCGCTCATCCGCCGGGGCAGACGGCGCCGTGGAACCTGCCGCGATCCGGGTGGCGCAGTGAGGGCCGTGTCAGCCGACGTGTATCCGAATGCGGTAAGCTAGCGGCATGGCCTACAAAATCCCAGAATCCGTTCTCGTTGTCATCCATACGCCAGCTCTCGACGTGCTGCTGCTGGAGCGGGCTGACCATCCGGGCTTCTGGCAATCGGTGACGGGTAGCCGGGACCTGCCGGACGAGCCGCTGCAGGCGACCGCATGGCGGGAGGTCGGCGAAGAAACCGGACTGACGGTACGTGATGGCGTACTGTCTGACTGGGGCCATCACATCGAATACGAAATCTATCCCCATTGGCGGCACCGCTATGCACCGGGTGTCACGCGCAACACCGAGCACTGGTTCGGGCTGTGCGTGCCGGCACGCTGTGCGGTGACGCTCGCGCCGCGCGAGCATTTGCAGTCGCTCTGGCTGCCCTATGAAGCTGCCGCGGAGCGCTGCTTTTCGCGCAGCAACGGGGAGGCGATCCTGCAACTACCGCAGCGCGTCCATGCGCCGCGGATTCCCGCATGAGATTTCCCGCCTGAATGAACCCGCATGGCAGTCGACCCGGCATGAAACTCACCGTCGCCACCTATAACATCCACAAAGGCGTGACTGGCCTGGCCCGTCGTTCGCGCATCGACGTCGTACGCCAGGGGCTGCATGCCATGGATGCCGACCTGGTGTTCCTGCAGGAAGTGCAGGACCGCAACGACCGCCTGGTGGCCGCCGCGATCTTCGATGCGGATCATACCCAGCTCAACTATCTTGCCACCGATGCCTACCCGCATTCCGTGTATGGGCAGAATGCCGTGTATGACCACGGCCATCATGGCAATGCGATCCTGTCGCGCTATCCCATCCTGATGTCGGAGAACCTCGATATCTCCGATCACCGTTTCGAGCAGCGCGGACTGCTGCACGCGATGATCGATGTCGAAGGCGTCGAGGCGCACCTGATGTGCGTGCATTTCGGGCTGTTCGCGCGCAGCCGCCAGCGCCAGGCGGACGCCCTGATCCGCCGCGTGAAATCGGTCGTGCCGGCCGGGGCGCCGCTGATCATTGCCGGCGATTTCAACGACTGGAACAACCGCCTCGATGACCGGATCTGCTCGGCGCTGGGGGCGGTGGAGGTGGCGCATGTTTGCGAAGGTACGCTGTGCACGTTTCCCAGCCACATGCCGTGGTGGCAGCTCGACCGGATCTACGTGCGCGGCTTCGATGTCCGCAGCGCGCAGGCCCTGCGCGGCCGAGACTGGGCCTTGCGCTCCGACCACGTGCCCCTCATGGCCGAACTGGCCAGCGCGTCCTGACGTCCCGTTGGCCCGGCCCTTTCCCTGATGCCGATGCGGTCCCCGCTGAAACGTCCGATCCGTGCACTGCGCAGGGCGTGGCGCCGTAACCGTGCGGTGACTGGCAACCGTGTCGACTTGCTGTGTTGCGGCGAATTCTATTTTCCTGCGCTATGTGAGGCCATCGACGCTGCGACCCGCAGCGTGCGCATGGAGACCTATATCTATACTCACGATGCATCCGGCGAATGCGTGACGCGCGCCCTCGTGGAAGCTGCGCGGCGGGGCGTGGCGGTGTATGTGGTGGTCGACGGCATCGGCACCGGCGAGCCGCCGCAGGAAGTGATCAGCGCCTTTCGTGAAGCGGGTGTGCACTACCGCGTATTCCGGCCGGTGCGCTGGTGGGTGCCGCGACGCCGTTATCTGCGCCGCCTGCATCGCAAGCTGGCAGTGATCGACGACCGTCTCGGCTTTGTCGGTGGCATCAACATCATCGATGACCTGAACCATGCGCCGCTGCAGGATTCGGGCTATGGTCCGCGCTACGATTTTGCAGTACGCGTCGAGGGGCCAATCGTCGGCCGGATCAGCGATACGATGCGCAGCCTGTGGACGCGGCTCACCCGAACCGGCAACGCCGGCGCGTCCGCATCGGCATCGCCGGCCGCGGCGGTTGTTTCAGCTCCGGGCGCGGATACGCAGCCCGACGTCGCTGCCGGTACCGTATCGATCCATGATGACGTGCGTGCCGCGCTGGTGCTGCGCGATAACGTACGCAACCGCCGCGCGATCGAGCGCGAGTATCTTGTTGCTCTAGGCAATGCCCGGCACGACGTGATCATCGCCAATGCCTATTTTCTGCCAGGACTGCGTTTCCGCCGCGCCTTGCTGGCCTGTCGCCGGCGTGGCGTGCGGGTGCGTCTGCTGTTACAGGGGCGGGTTGAATATCGGCTGCAGCATCATGCCACGCAGGCGCTGTACGGGCAGTTGCTCGATGCTGGCGTGGAGATCTATGAATATACCGACAGCTTCCTGCACGCCAAGGTGGCCGTGGTTGACGAGGTCTGGGCCACGGTCGGCTCGAGCAATATCGACCCCTTTAGCCTGCTGCTTGCGCGTGAAGCGAACCTGGTGGTGTGGGACGATACGTTCAGCGCATCCTTGCGTGATGCACTCGAGCTGGCAATGACCGGGCGCAGCGTGGCGGTGGAGCGTGAGTTGCATGACCGGCGTCCGCGCTGGCGGCGCGCGCTTGACTGGCTGGCGTATGGACTGGTCAGCGCCGGCGTCATGATCAGCGGTCATGCCGGGCGCTATTGAAACCAATCCGGCTCACCGGATTCCACGATACCGATGTCCCCGATTGAGCGCGATGATATAGCGCAGTTGTGTGCGAGTATCACGGCGCATCAGCACGCTGACTTTAGAAATGGCTTTCTAATAATTGTCTTGCCCGCAGGCGACGTCCCGCCAATAATCTGAACGACCGTTCGATTCTGCGCTAGACTAAAACGACACGGGCCAGACGGCCATGCGGCATGTTTTTGAGTGGTATGCCTGCATGCCGGCAAGGCCCGGAAAGAACGGAGAGAAATGATGACAACCCAAACCGCCCGGCCGGACGTCGCGGCAGCCACCACGGCTTCCGCCCCCCTGCGCAAGGGTGAACTGACGCGCGCGGCGATCCTTGACACGGCGCTGGACCTGGCGTCGCGCAATGGCCTGGAAGGCTTGACGATCGGCTTGCTGGCCGAGCGCATGCAGATGAGCAAGAGCGGTGTCTTCGCGCACTTTGGATCGCGTGAAGACCTGCAGGTGGAAGTGGTGCACGAATATCGGCGCCGTTTCGAGCAGGAGGTGTTTTTCCCAAGTCTCAACGAGCCGCGGGGATTGCCGAGACTGCTCGGTTTTGCGCGACGCTGGATGGAGAAACGTATCCGCGAGGTCTCGACCGGGTGCATTTTCATCAGCGGCGCGGTGGAATACGATGACCGTCCGGAAAGTCCGGTACGGCAGGAGCTGGTGAAGATCGTCACGCTCTGGCGCGCGGCGCTGACACGGGCGATCAACCAGGCCAAGGAGGAGGGGCATCTGCGTGCGGATGCCGATCCTGAAATGATGTTGTTCGAGATGTATGGTATTGAATTAAGCCTGCATCACGACGCGCGTTTCCTGCGTTTGCCGCGCAGCGCCGAACTGGCGATGGCGGCATTGCATAAACTGATCGAGTCGTACCGCATCTGACGCATGGCGCGGTGCGGTGGCTGACTCAACATTGATTCTGGAGGAGTGATCGATGGGCCAATATTCCGCACCGTTGCGTGACATGCAGTTCGTATTGCATGAACTTCTGGATGTGGAGGGAACGCTCAAGACGCTGCCGCCGCACGCAGAGATCGACGCCGAGACCATCAATCAGGTCATCGAGGAAGCCGGCAAGTTCTGCAGTGAAGTCATCTTCCCGCTTAACCAGGTCGGTGACCGCGAGGGCTGCAAGTACGAAGGGAACGGCGTGGTGACCACGCCGAGCGGCTTCCGCGAGGCCTACCAGCAGTATGTCGAAGCCGGCTGGCCGGCACTTGGCTGCGATCCCGCCTACGGCGGCCAGGGCCTGCCGGTGCTGGTGAACAACGCAGTGTACGAAATGCTGAACTCGGCCAACCAGGCGTGGACCATGTATCCCGGCCTGTCGCACGGCGCCTATGAATGCCTGCACGCGCACGGCACCGACGAACAGAAGAAGCTGTACCTCGAAAAACTCGTCAGCGGCGTGTGGACCGGCACCATGTGCCTGACCGAGCCGCATTGCGGCACCGACCTTGGCATCCTGCGTACCAAGGCCGAGCCCGACGCCGACGGCTCCTATCGTCTCACCGGCACCAAGATCTTCATTTCCAGCGGCGAGCACGACATGGCGGAGAACATCCTCCACCTTGTGCTGGCGCGCTTGCCGGATGCACCGGCGGGGACCAAGGGCATCTCCCTGTTCATCGTGCCGAAGTTCAACGTGAACGCCGATGGCAGCGTTGGTTCGCGTAACGCCGT
>DATLHT010000230.1:0-8079 GCA_035539795.1 Burkholderiaceae bacterium | reverse complement strand
GACCGCCGGCGAAGGCGTGGCGAGCTTTGCCGAGATCGATGCCATCATGCGCGAGCAGGCAGGCTTTCGCATGGGTCCGTTCGAGCTGATGGACCTCACCGGTCTCGATGTCTCGCACCCGGTGATGGAATCGATCTACCGCCAATTCTTCGACGAACCGCGTTACCGGCCCTCGGCCATCACCGCCGTGCGCTATGCGGGCGGCGTGCTCGGCCGCAACACCGGCGAAGGCTTCTACGCCAATCCGGATGGGCAGAAGGCCGTGCCGCCGGAAGCGCCGGTGCCCGCCGACAAGCCCGCCAGCGTGTGGGTCAGCCGCGCGCACGAGCATGGCCACACCGCCGTGGCGCGCCTGCTGGCCCAGCTCGGCGTCACGCCGGAGGCCGGCAACACGCCCTCCGAGAAGGCACTGATCGTGGTCACGCCATACGGCGAGGACGCCACCACCTGTGCCGTGGAGCAAGGGCTCGATGCCACGCGTGTGATCGCCATCGACACGCTGTTCCCGTTCGAGACCGCCAAGCGCCGCGTATTGATGACCACGCCGGCCACGCGCGCCGACATGCGTGCTGCCGCGCATGCGCTGTTCGCCGCGGACGGCATGCCAGTGACAGTAATCCGCGATTCGGCCGGCTTCGTCGCGCAGCGCATCGTCAGTATCATCGTCAGCATCGCGGCCGACATTGCGCAGCAGCGCATCGCCACGCCTGGCGATATCGACCGCGCAGTGACGCTGGGCCTCGGCTACCCCAAGGGGCCACTGAGCCTGGGCGATACGCTCGGCGCCGAGGCGATCCTGCAGATCCTGCGCACGCTGCAGCGCGTGACCGGTGACATGCGCTACCGCCCGAGCCCATGGCTGGCTCGCCGTGCCGCGCTAGGCCTGTCGTTGTTGAGCGAAGAATCCTGAATCGACCTCTGAACCGACCCTGAACTGGAATCCACATGAGCGGACAACTGCTGACGGAACGCATCGGCCACACCCTGGTGCTCACCATTTCAAACCCCGGTGCGCGCAACGCGCTGGGACCGACGATGTACAGCGCCGCCGTCGAAGCGCTCGACTCGGCGGCGCGTGATGCCGAAGTACGCGTGGTCGTACTGACGGGGGAAGGCAACACCTTCTGCGCCGGAGGCAACCTCAACCGTCTGCTGGAAAACCGCAGCAAGGATCCGTCAGTACAGGCTGCGAGTATCGAGGCCTTACACCAATGGACCGAAGCCCTGCGCGCCTTCCCCAAGCCGGTAATCGCCGCAGTGGAAGGCCCGGCAGCAGGAGCTGGCTTCTCGCTCGTGCTCGCTTGCGATCTGGTCGTCGCCGCGCATGATGCCAAGTTCGTCATGGCCTACGTGCGCGTCGGCCTGACGCCCGATGGCGGCGGCTCGTGGCATCTGACACGCGCCCTGCCCCGCGCGCTGGCCAGCGAAGTGCTGCTCGAAGGCAAGCCCATCGACGCGCCGCGGCTGGCGCAGTTCGGCCTCGTCAACCGTGTTGTCCCGCCCGGTCAGGCACGCGCCGAAGCACTCGCGTGGGCCGAGGACCTGGCTGCGCTCGCGCCCAACTCCGTGGTCCGCATCAAGGGTCTCATCGGCCATGCCGAGGAAGCACCACTGTCCGCCCACCTGGAAAAAGAGCGCGACAGCTTCATCGGTTCTCTGTTCCACGCCGATGGCCTGGAAGGCATGAGCGCCTTCCTCGAAAAACGCAAGCCGGTTTATCGCTGACAGCACGCACGGCAGCCTTGCCATTTCACACAAACGCGCAGCCAATCTGCGCGTTTGTGCTTTCTGTGCTTAAATTTTCCAGTTGCCGCACGACTGCGAATGACGTGCCTCGTGCGGTGCCGTCCCTTTTTCGATTCCGCTCTCTTCTTTGCGAGGAAACTGATCCATGATCGATGCCTACAGCTGGGCCACGCCGAACGGCCATAAAGTCCATATCATGCTGGAAGAATGCGGGCTGCCGTATCGCGTTCACGCCATCAACATCGGTGCCGGCGATCAGTTCAAGCCCGAATTCCTACGCATCAGCCCCAACAACAAGATCCCTGCCATCGTCGACAGCGAGGGACCGGACGGCAAGCCGATCTCGCTGTTCGAATCCGGTGCCATCCTGCTCTACCTCGCCAGCAAGACCGGCAGGTTCCTGCCGGACGACGTGCGCGGCAAGTACGAGGCGCTGCAATGGCTGATGTTCCAGATGGGCGGTGTCGGGCCGATGCTGGGCCAAGCCCATCATTTCCGCATCTATGCGCCGGAGAAGGTCGAGTATGCAATCAACCGCTATACCAATGAGGCCAAGCGCCTCTACGGCGTGCTCGACAAGCAGCTGGCGCAGCACGCGTACCTGGCCGGCGACCAGTACTCGATCGCCGATATCGCGACCTTCCCGTGGCTGCGTAGCTGGGAAAACCAGGGCGTGGAACTGGCGGACTACCCGCACGTGAAGCGCTGGTTCGATGAGATCGCTGCACGCCCGGCCGTGCAGCGCGGCGTTGAAGTGCTGGCCAAGCACCGCAAGCCGGTGGACGACAAGGAACGCGACATTCTGTTTGGCGCGACGCAGTATCAGCGACGCTGATGCCTGGACGCCGGTACAAAAAAACCGGTCCCGGAACATTTCCGGGCCGGTTTTGGCAGTCGTTCACATTTCATGGGCAGTGCTGTCCTGCCTGAGCCTGACCGTACCGCATGCATGACCGCAGCCAACGTTGGCAATAGTTCACAGTTTGCCGGGCAAGGTGCCGCAACGTTTTCGCCGCAGGCGGCACTCATTGGCAGATCCGCCGTCCGCATGCCTACGGACCGGCCTTAACCAAGTGGACTGCCCAGCATGACCGCAATCCTGACGCCACTGACGATCACCGGAGGTTCCGCGTATCACACGCAATCTCCGCAATCCCTCGTCCCGCTGCAGCCAGCCGATTCGGCGCACAAGGACGCGTTCGACGCCGCCATGGCGGCTGACCTGCCAACCGTGGAGGTCACCGCTTCGGCACGCTCAACCACGGGCCCCAAGACCGGCAGCCTCAGCAGCATGCCGCCAGAAATCCGCGAGCAGTTCAAAAAAGCGCTCCACCGCTACATCGTGGATATTGCCATCGACTTCGCCACCAACCCGATCTACAAGTACGGGAACGAGGACGAGGACTGGTCCTGATCAGCTGAAGCGGCGCGAGATCGTCTCGGCGACGCACACGGGGCGGTCGCTGCCTTCGCGCTCGACCGTCACCTGCATGATCACCTGCGCGCCCTTCAGGTCCGGGCGGTTCTTCGGCGAGTCGATGCCCTCGATCGACAGCAGCTTGGCGCGGGCCCGCAGTCGGCTGCCCACCGGCACCGGCGCCATGAAACGCACGCGGTTCAGGCCGTAGTTGACGCCCATCTTCACATTGCGCATCTCGATGGCCTTCTTCATCAGCAACGGAATCAGCGACAGCGTCAGATAACCGTGCGCGATCGGCGCACCATACGGCGACTCACGCTTGGAGCGCTCGACATCGACGTGGATCCACTGATGGTCGCCGGTCGCGTCGGCAAACAGATTCACCTGCTCCTGCGTCACCTCGACCCATTCGCCCACGGCCACTTCCTGACCGACCAGTTCTTCGAGTTGCTCCAGCGACTCAATGACGCGCATGCTGCTCTCCTGTCCAGATATTGGTATCGACCCGTTTCTTGGCCTGTTTGATTTGCGCAGTGTCTGTCACGCCGGCGGATCACTCGATACCGCATGCTGATTGCACCGCCGGTAACCGGCATCAGGCAGCCAGTGCACTGCGCATGAACAGCATAGTAGCCTTGATCGGCTATTTTGTGAACGACCGTTCGAAATTATGACAGATAGCGGAATCGCCACGCGGCGTAGCGGACACTGCAGATCGGTTGCAGCGCTGGTGCGTGCAGTGCGCGCGCGGGGAGGAAGACAAGTTGAAATGACACCGAGGGCGAAACCGCCTGCGCGGTCAAGCCAAGGCATGCAGGCCCTCTCGCTGCCGATGACCGCGCGCCAGCCGACCATCGGGCTGGAGTGGTGGTCAGGCCGGAATGCCCTGCTCGCCCGGCTGCCAGGTCCCCGACAAGATTTTTTCCAGCCAGAAGGTTCCGATCATGGTCTTGACGTCGGTGACGCGACCTTGCCGTACCCAGTCGATCAACTGGCCAGCCGGCAATGTAAAGATCTCGATGAACTCACCCTCATCGAGATCCTGCTCGCCCGGCGTGAGCGAGCGCGCCAGGAACAGATCGATGAATTCGGTGGAATAGGAAATGACGGGATGGATGCGCGTCAGGTAGTCCCACTGCGCGGCGCGGTAGCCGGTTTCCTCGATCAGCTCGCGCTGGCCGCACGCCAGTGCACCTTCCCGCGGATCGAGCTTGCCGGCCGGAAATTCGATCATCACCTGCTCGACGGGATAGCGGTACTGCCGTTCCAGCAGGACCGTGCCGTCATCGAACAGGGGAATCATCATGACCGCACCGGGGTGCTCCACATACTCGCGCCCGGCCTGGCGGCCGTTCGGCAGCTGGACGATGTCCTGCTTGAGCGTGAGAAAGCCGCCGCGATGCAGCGTGGCCGAGGCGAGGCGGGATTCCTTCAGATGTTCGTCAGACATCGCGCCCTCCACAGCACGAAACCATCAGCGGTGCTTGACCAGATACCGCCAGGTGAAACCGGGAAATGCGAACACCAGCATCATGCTCGCGGTGATCGCATAGAACTGCCAACCCTGCGGAAATGCTCCACCGATACTGGACTCGACCGCAAAGCCAACGAGGCCGGCCACGGCATAGTAAACGCATAGCTCGAGCAAGCGCAGCCATAGGGACTTGCGACCCGAGCGCAAGGGAATCACCAGGAACAGGCGCTGGTTGATGAACGGCAAGTTGGCCAGCACCAGCGCGAGCAGGATCACGAACCAGCCGCCGGCAGCGGTCGACATCGTTCGGTCCCCTTACGCTGCCAGCGAGGCGCGGATGGCCTCGTAGCACAGGCGCATCAGGTCGGCCGGGAATATGCCCAGCAGCAGCACAAGCAGGCCATTGACGCTCATCAGCGAACGGAAACCGAAGGTCGCCTGCACCGGCTGGGTATCGGCCGGCTCATCGAAATACATCAGCTTGATCACGCGCAAGTAGTAGAACGCCCCGATCAGCGAGAACAGCACTGCGACCACGGCCAGCCACGTCATACCGGCATCGACCACGGCGCTCAGCACCGCCAGCTTGGCGTAGAAGCCCACCGTCGGCGGCAGGCCGGCCAGCGAGAACATCATGATCAGCATCAGGAAGGCGAACCACGGGCTGCGCTTCGACAGGCCACGCATGTCGGCCAGTTCTTCCGCCTCGAAACCCTTGCGCGCGAACAGCATGATCATGCCGAAGGTGCCGAGCGTGGTCAGCACATAGGTCAGCGCATAAAACATGGCCGAGCTGTAGGCCGCGGGCGCGCCCTCTGCACTGCCGCCCACCACGCCGGACAGGAAGCCCAGCAGCATGAAGCCCATGTGGGAGATGGTCGAATATGCCAGCATGCGCTTCAGGTTGGTCTGCGCAATGGCCGTCAGGTTACCCACGGCAAGCGACAGCACCGCGAGGATGATCAGCATGTTCTGCCAGTCAAACGCCAGCGGCAGCAAGCCTTCGACGAGCAGGCGCAGGACGAGCGCGAACGCCGCCAGCTTCGGCGCGCCGGCAATCAGCAGTGTCACCGCGGTCGGCGAGCCCTGGTAGATATCGGGAATCCACATGTGGAACGGCGCCGCACCCAGCTTGAAGGCCAGCCCGGCCACCACGAACACCACGCCGAAGACGAGGATCATGGTGTTGATGCGGCCCGTGGCGATGGCAGCGAACACTTCACGCAGTTCGAGCGAGCCGGTTGCGCCGTAAAGCATCGAGATCCCGTACAGCAGGAAACCGGAGGCCAGCGCACCCAGCACGAAATATTTCATGGCCGATTCCGACGACTGGCCCGAGAGGCGACGCAGCGCCACCAGCGCGTACGACGACAGCGCCAGCAGTTCCAGGCCCAGGTACAGCGTCAGGAAGTTATTACCGCTGATCATCACCAACTGGCCCAGCAGCGTGAACAGGGCCAGCATGTAGAACTCGCCGGTATCCAGTTCGCGGTCGCGCACATACTGACGCGAGTACACCAAGGTCACAAACAGTGCGATGGCGCAGCCGGACATCAGGATGTAAGCCATCGGGTCGAGCACGACCAGATTGCTGAACAGGTAATGGGTTTCATCGCTGGCACCCGCCAGCACCGCACACCAGGCGGCCAGCACCAGCGTGGTCAGCAGCGACATCGGATAGGCAGCGCTCGTGCTGCCCTTCTTGCGCAGGATGTCGATCCAGTTCGTGACGGCGATCATCACCGCCAGGAAAATGACCGGTAGCATCGGTGCGATTTTCATCGTAGACATGATGGGTCCTGTCTCCTCGTTACAGCTTCGACTGCGCCACGTGGGTGAGGAGATTCACCACAGAAGCATGCATCACGTCGGTAAAGGGCTTGGGATACACGCCCATGAAGATGGTCAGCGCGGCCAGCAGCGCCAGGATGGCGAACTCGCGGCGGTTGATATCGAGCAGCTCGGCGACGTGCTTGTGCACCACCGGACCAAACACCACCCGCTTGACCAGCCACAGCGAATACGCCGCACCCAGGATCAGCGCGGTGGCGGCCAGCAGGCCGATCCAGAAATTGAACTTGACCGCGCCGAGAATCACCATGAACTCGCCGACGAAACCGGAGGTGGCCGGCAGGCCGCAGTTGGCCATGGCAAACAGCACCGAGAAGGCGGCAAACTTCGGCATGGTGTTGACCACGCCACCGTAATCGGCAATCCGCCGCGAATGGACGCGGTCGTACAGCACGCCAATCGAGAAGAACATGGCGCCGGAGATGAAACCGTGCGAGATCATCTGCACGATTGCGCCTTCCACACCGATGTCATTGAAGATGAAGAAACCGAGCGTGACAAAACCCATGTGCGCAATCGACGAGTACGCCACCAGCTTCTTCATGTCGGTCTGCACCAGCGCCACCAGGCCGATGTAGATCACGGCGATCAGCGACAGCCCGATCACCACGCCCGACAGCATATGACTCGCATCCGGCGCGATCGGCAGCGAGAAGCGCAGGAAGCCGTAGGCGCCAAGCTTCAGCATGATGGCTGCCAGCACGATGGAACCGCCGGTCGGTGCTTCCACGTGGGCGTCCGGCAGCCAGGTGTGCACCGGCCACATCGGTACCTTCACGGCGAAGGCCATGAAGAACGCGATGAACAGCAGTACCTGCGCTTCCATGCCGATCTTGGCCTGGTGCCATTGCGGGATCTCGAACGATCCCGTCAGGTTGTACAGGTACAAGAGCGCGACCAGCATCAGCAGCGAGCCGAGCAGCGTGTACAGGAAGAACTTGAAAGCCGCATAGACGCGGTTGGCCCCACCCCACACGCCGATGATGATGTACATCGGGATCAGCGTGGCTTCGAAGAACACGTAGAAGAGCAGGCCATCGAGTGCGCTGAACACGCCGACCATCAGGCCGGACAAGATCAGGAACGCGGCCATGTACTGCGCCACGCGGTCGGTGATGACTTCCCAGCCAGCCAGCACCACGATGATGGTGATGAAGGCGGTCAGCGGGATGAACCACATCGACAGGCCGTCCACACCCAGGAAGTACTGGATATTGAAACGGTCGATCCAGAGGACCTTCTCGACGAACTGCAGGCCGGCCGAAGACGTATCGAAGCCGGAGATCAACGGCAGCGTCACGAGGAAGCTGACCACCGCGCCAAACAGCGACATCCAGCGGACGAAGCCCGGGCTACGATCAGACCCGAATGCCAGGACCACCAAGCCAAAGAAGATGGGCAGCCAGATAGCGAACGACAGAACCATTTTTCCTATTCCCTTATTTGCTACCCAGCGTGACAAAGATCGTCATCAAGGCCACCACGCCCAGAATCATCGCAAAGGCATAGTGGTAGATGTAGCCGGACTGCAGCAGGCGGGTCACGTTGGCGATCCAGCCCACGACCCGTGCGCTGCCGTTCACCAGAC
>DATLHT010000229.1:0-2820 GCA_035539795.1 Burkholderiaceae bacterium | reverse complement strand
GTCTGGTTTGCCTTGCTGTCTTCGGAAAGCTGGCCGTTGCGTGGGCTGTTGGTGATTCTGGCAGGCTACCTTGGCGTTCAAGCCTCGGCCATTGCGCATGAAGCGGGCCATGGTGCGGTCACGCGCGACCGCGAATGGATGGCCTTGGTCGGTCAAGTTTTCATGACCGCTGTAGTCGGCGCATCGTTCAGCGCCTGGTGCGAACGGCATGGGACCCATCATGTATATCCGAATTCCACCAAGGACCCGGATGTGCGTCCCGGCCTGTTCCGGTTCAATGAAGCCGATGCCCGCGCAGCGACCGGACTGGCTGCTTGGTCTACCCGGCATCAGCATCTGCTGCTTTTTCCCCTCGCAACCTTGATGGGTTTTTCGCTCAAGTTTGCCGGCTGGAAGTTCGTACTGCGCCAGCCTGTCAAGGTGTGGGTGGATCTGGTGCTATCGCTGCTGCATGCGTCGATATGGCTGGTGTTGCCCGCGATGTGGATAGACTTTGGCGATGCGTTGCTGAACTATGCCTTGCTGACTTGGGTAGAAGGCGCTTATCTGGCTTTTGTGTTTCTCGCCAATCATCTGGGCGGACCCACCGGAGACGAGTCGCGCGGCTGGCCTCCTGCGCTACGGCAGATCGTCACCGCCCGCAACCTGCCCAATGCCTGGTGGCTGACCCATTTGTGCATTGGCCTGAACACGCATATCGAACATCATCTGTTCAGCAATCTCCCCTCAAGCCGTCTGCCGGAAGCCCGGGCCACGACACGCCGCATGTGCCTGGCACATGGCATTCCTTATCGCGAATGCGGTGTGCTGCAAGCCTTTGCCGAGGTGTACCGGCATAGCAGGCACATCGCCTCGATCGCGCGCATCGAGGCGCAGTCGCGCATCACCGCCTCCCAAAAGGTCTGATGTCATGGCTCTTCTTTCCACCATCGATGGCCTGATCGGCAAGTTGGATGAATGGTATTTCCGGTTTCGCTGGCACCGGAACCGGCAGGAACCGCTGATGTTTCACCAAGGCTGGGGCAGCGAGGGAGCGCTGGATGCCGTGCATGCGCAGTGGGGCTCGACCGCGCCCCCCGCATCCATCGAGATCGGCTGGGAGCAGGACTGGGTTGCTGAACAAGGTGTCTGGATTCGGCGCGGCAGCTTTGCTACACCCGCCTATGCCGAACATCTGCCTGCAGAGTCGGGAATGGCATTCGTACATTTTGTGCGGCCGACGCTGGATGAAACCGGCCCGGTGGTCCTGCTCATGCCGACTTCGCGCGAGGCGGGTGTCAGGCTGCGTATGCCTGCTGCCCTGGCATTGGCCCGCCACGGCATTTCGTCGCTGTTGCTGGAAAGCCCCTACATGGGACGCCGCAAATCTCCCGATCAGTACCAAGGCGTGCTCTCGTTTTTTTCGGATTTTCTGGTGCTGTGCGCCGCCAGCATCGAAGAAGGCCGTTCGCTGCTTGGCTGGCTGGACAGACAAGGATTCGATCAACTGTGCGTCGCCGGCATCAGTCAAGGCGGCTACCTGTCCTCGGTAACCGGATTGCGCGCACCGGTTTCGACCCATATTGTGGCGATGCTGCCGCCGCATAGCGGTGTCGCAGTGCTTGTCGACGGGTTATTGGGGCGCCTGTGCGACTGGGAGCGGCTGCAACAGACTTGCAGTCTCGATAGTCCGGTACGCCAGCAAATGATCGAACTCTTTGCGCAAACCAGTCTTGAGCGCTTGCCGCCGCCTGCGCCGCATCAGCGCCTGACACTCGTGGCCGCGCGTCAGGATCGATACGTACCCAGCACGTCGTATGCCTTGCTGGAACAGCACTGGCAACAGAATGCCGATGTACGTTGGCTGTCCGGTGGACATGTCAGCAGCATCGTCGAGCGGCGCCATTTCATCGACGCGATTGTGGATACATTGAGCCCTGCGTTACCTTCTCCTCTTCTTACGGCATCATAAGACTTCGTCATGCAACCCGGATACTCCTTACCACCGCATTTACCCGCCTCCTATACGGATCCCGCCCGCCCCTGGGCAACCGCTCTGTTCCTAGGCTATGCATTGGCACTCGCCTTTTTGCCAGGTGTGCTTTCCTACCTGCTGCTTGCCGGCATTCCCTCTGCCTGGCCCTGGACCGTTCTGCCGGTAGCCCTACTCAGTACGATTGCCGGCTTTGGCTTTTATGTCATTGGCACCACCGCGCATGAAGGCTTTCATTTCAATTTGGGACGCAGCAAGTGGACCAGCGCCGTGCTGGGGACATGGGTCAGTGCAGCGATCATCGGTTTCTTCGGTGTCGGCTTTTACCTGGTGCATAGTCAGCACCATCGCTACACCAATCAGGAACAGGACCCGGATTACCAATTGTTTTCCCGCTTTCGGCGTACCTGGCACCGCCTGCTTGTCTTGCGCATGGTCAACAACCGTACTTACGTCAAAATCGTTGCCGCGCTCCTCAGCAGATCGCAACTGCCGGACGGCGTGCGCACCGTATTTTCATTGGACGAGTTAAAAATGCTGGCGCGTATCAATGTCGTCGCTCAGCTATTTTGGATCAGCTGCTATATCGCCATGCTGATCATTAATCCGCTGCTGGCTCTGTGCTGCGTGCTCCTGCCGCACCTGGCCACTGCCGTCGTGAGCGCCACCATCGTCTTTGTGCAGCATGCCGATACAGGCCATGCGCTGTCCGACAATGCGCGCACACATTCTTCGCCCTTGGTGACGCTATTGATGGGCGGGACCAACTTCCATCTTGAACACCACCTGTATCCGCGTGTGCCTTGCTGGCGCCTCGCCGGACTGCATCGCTGGCTAAGCAAGAGTGC
>DATLHT010000228.1:0-3777 GCA_035539795.1 Burkholderiaceae bacterium | reverse complement strand
CCCATGCCGCCGATACCACCCGGCACGATCAGCTGGCCAGGTGTACGGATCTTCAGCGTGGTGGTAGCCCAGATGCGATTGGTACCAGCATCCAGCGTAAGCAGGTCATCCGGCGTCAGGAAGGTATCGAGCGCCTTGATGATGTCGGCGTTGTTCAGCATGCCCGGCGCGGCAGCCGGCACGTCGAGCGATACCGGATGGGAAGCGTTCACGTCCGCAATCCACGCCAGGCGCGCATCGCGCTGAGCGGCGCCGAGGTCGTGCTCGAGCAGTGCTTCGAGCGCATCGCTGCCGTCCGCGCACAGCGCCAGCTCGACCGGATACACCCAGCCGGCATTGCGCGGATCGACGTCGATCTGCGCGATGCGCTGCACGCCAGGCTTGATGAAATCGGCGCTGCGGAACTTGATGTAGTCCGCGCCGAGGCTCGCGCCCACCACGACCAGTACGTCGGCAGAGGTTACCGCCGCATTGGCCGACTTCATGCCCCACGTACCAAGCATGCCGACCGACACGGCCGAGGTTTCATCGACGATGCCCTTGCCGTTGTAGCTGGTCGCAACGGCAAGGCCGAAACGTTCCGCCAGCGCAGCCACCACCTTGCGGCCGCGCGCGTTCTGCATGCCATTGCCAACCACCAGCACGGGACGCTTGGCACCGCGCACCATCTCGGCCAGTGCAGCCAGGCCCTTGGTATCGGGCTTAGGCATCACGACTTCCTGGTAACCCTGTGCCGGATACAGCTGCACGCGTTCCTGCTGCGGCATCTCGCGGCGGATGATCGGCGACTTGAGCACCACGGCGGTCGGGCCCTGGCGCGGCAGGTTGGCCTGCTTGTAGGCCTGCTGGATGGCGTACACCGCCTCGTGCGGCTCGGTGGCGTAGTACGTGGCCTTGGTCATGGTCTTCATGACATTGCGTACATCGGCTGCGCCGTAGTCGCCGGTCATGGTCTGGTACACGCCGTACATGCCGAAACCGTCGTAGCAAGACGTATCGGTCAGCACCAGCATCGGCGAGCCCGAGAAATAGGCTTCCAGGATGCCAAATGCACCCGTGGTGCTGGCGAACGGCCCTTGCCCCATGTACACGCCGGGCTTGCCGGTCAGCCGCCCCACCACCTGCGCCATGATCGACGCCACCTGCTCGCCGCGCGTGAGCACCACACGCAGGTCCTTACGCTTGGCGTAGAACTCGTCGAGCATCCACGTCACGCCGAGACCCGGCAGGGTAAAGGCGTATTCAACGTCGAGCTCGGTCAAGGTACGGACCATGGCGTGCTTGGTGGTTTCGCCGGCCGGTACAGCAGTCACTGCATTCATGTGCTTCTCCTCCATTGTTTTTTTAGAATACAAACGTTTGCATTTGCATGTCAACCAGTATCTTCAAGGAACATATCGATCAACGTGTTATAGTGATGACCATCGTTTGCAAGAGGATGTCAAAGTACGCATGGCGGCTGGTTTGAAGGATGTGGCCCGCATGGTCGGAGTCTCGATCAGCACGGTGTCCCGCGCATTGCACCGGCCCGAGATGGTCGATGCCGACACGCGCGCACGCGTCAATGCGGCCGTGAGTGCACTCGGCTACGTGCCGCAGGGCGTGGGGCGCGCGCTGGTATCGCGCCGTACATACAGCATCGGCGCGGTGATTCCGCGTATCGGTGTGTCGGCGTTCGCGCAGACGGTGGAAGCACTGCGGCAGGGACTCGGGCAGGCCAACTACACCCTGCTCCTCGCGCAGCCGCCGCTCACAGAGCAATCCGACCTGCGTCCCTTGCGTCGCCTGATCGAGCGCGGGGTGGACGGCATCGTGCTGCTTGGCAACGATTGCCCACCCGCATGGCTCGAAATCATCGAGAAGAACGGCTTGCCGATGACCATGATCTGGGCCGACGCCAGCGATGCGCCGCCGGGAGCGATCGGCTTCGACAACCGCACGGCCGGGCGACAAGCAGCCGAACATCTGCTGCAACTTGGCCACCGCGAATTTGCCTTCATCAGCGGCCGCCTGGCCTCCAACCAGCGCTCGCAACAGCGCTATCAGGGCTTGCTGGAAGCAATTGCTGCAGGCGGCGGCCGGCTGCCGCGCGAACTGGTGGTCGAAGCTGACTACGAGTTCGCCGACGGTTACCGCGCTGCCCTCCAGTTGCTCCAAGATGGGCAGCGTTTCACAGCACTGGTGTGCGGCAACGACTATCTGGCGCTGGGTGCCATGGCAGGACTGCGTGAGCGCGGACTGCGCATTCCGCGCGACGTGTCGGTGATCGGCTTCAATGACAGCGAGTTCTCGCCGTTCGTCGATCCACCGCTGACAACGATCCGCTTTCCGTCGATCGAGATCGGCACGGCAGCAGCAGAGACTTTGCTGGCGGCAATCGAAGGCGCAACGCAAATGCCGCAGGCACGCATGCTGCCGACCACGCTGGTGCAGCGCAGTTCGACTGCACAGGCAGCCACCGCGCCGTAACCATTGCGGTATGCGCGGTCAGCTCCCGTCCAGTATGGGTTTCCAGGACATACGCCGCGCCTGACGCCCGCGCCGCTTGCGCTCCCAGATGACGATGCCGGTCACTGCCAGCATCACGACCACCAGCCCCATGAAGGACATCAGGATACGGCCCGGCAGGCCGAGGATGCGTCCCGAGTGCAGCGGTAGCTGAAGCTGCACGAAGACGTCTGCAGCGGTACCGTGCCAGGGCCGATGCATGCCGAGGATCCGGCCGTCATCCGCACTGACATAGATGTTGGACAAGCCCATGCCCATCGCGCCAAGTTCGTTTTCCGGATCGAAGAACGACACGTTGTAGAACGGAAAATCCCCGCCATACCAGATACCGCCCGGCGGATGCTCGAAGCCCAGGCGCTTGCCTTCGGCTGCGGCGATCTCGATTGCCTGTGCAAAGCTAAGCTTGGGTTCGAGATAGGTGCCATACGGTGCCGGCTTGAGGGTTTCGTACGGCCCGGGCGTGGTGGTGGACACGGTCGACATCACCGGATAGAACACTTCGCGGTACAGGTTCAGCGAGAACGAGGTGAACGCCACGATCAGGATGATGCCCCAGGCCCACAGGCCGCCGGCACGATGCAGGTCGAAATTGACCTTGTAACCACCGGCACGCCAACGCACGAGCCAGGCGGGTTTCCAGCGTGCCAGCCAGGAACCGGAACGCGGATGCACCCCATTCGACAGCGCTGACGCGGTGCGCCGGCGTACGCGGTTCGGCCATGTGAGATACATCGCAACGAAGCTGTCAAGAAACCACATCAGCGCCACGCCGCCCATCAGCCAGTAGCCCCAGCGATCGGAGCCGGCGAATGGCGGAATGTGCAGGCTCTCGTGGAAATGCCGCAGCCACGGCATGAGGTTGCGCCTGGAGAGCGCCACGCTCTTGGAATCGCGATGCCCGGTGATCTGCGCGGACACGGGATCGACAAATACCGTGTTGTAGTCCAGGCGATAAGGCTGGCCCGTGGCCGGATCGGTTTTCGGCCGCACCAAAAAAGATGCGGCATGCCCCTCTTCCAGACCCAGCGTCATGTAGCTGACCGTCACGCGTGGATCGGCCGCCTCGACCGCCGCGGCCAGCGTATTGGGATGTTGCAGCGGACCGCGGCTCGGCGTGTGCATGATGTCGGCGTTCAGCCACTCGTCGAGCTCATGGTCCCACGAGATGATTGCGCCGGTCAGGCCGGCGACGATCAGGAACAAGGCGATCGACAGCCCGAGCCAGCGGTGGACGATGGTCCAGAATGCGCGTACGGCAACCATCTGCCG
>DATLHT010000227.1:0-7332 GCA_035539795.1 Burkholderiaceae bacterium | reverse complement strand
AATATATATATTCGTTGCAGCACGAAGCAATTCAACGAGAAAAACGGTACAGCCGTTTCTTCGGAGAGGATCACCGGTCCGGGCGATCAGAATCTGCTCGCCCGTGAGATCGAATCGGCGAGGCTCCCGATGCCAGAAGTTCCGTCATCACTCCGTCGTCCGCCGGATAAACGCACACTTCGTTAGCCCCTTTTCATCCGGCAGATCCACTCCAGCGCCGCACGAAGGGCCAGCCATCGCGCACAGAGACCGCAATCATGAACGCTCCGACGCTCGCGCCCGACCTGTCGCGAAAAATGGACGCCTACTGGCGCGCTGCGAATTACTTATCTGTGGGCCAGATCTACCTGTTTGACAACCCATTATTGAAACGGCCGCTGAGGCTGAGTGATGTGAAACCGGTGTTGCTCGGCCACTGGGGTACAACACCGGGACAGAACTTCATCTACGTGCATCTCAACCGGGTCATTCGTCAGTACGACCTCGATATGATCTACGTGTGTGGCCCAGGGCACGGTGGTCCGGCCGTCGTGGCGAACACGTATCTGGAAGGCAGCTACAGCGAGATTTATCCGCACATAGGCCAGGATGAGGCTGGACTTCAAAAGCTTTTTCTCCAGTTTTCCTTCCCTGGTGGTATTCCCAGCCACGCATCGCCGGAGTGCCCCGGCTCGATCCACGAAGGCGGCGAGCTGGGCTATTCGCTGAGTCATTCGTTCGGCGCGGTGTTCGACAATCCATCGCTTGTCGTGGCGTGCGTGGTCGGCGACGGTGAAGCCGAGACCGGCCCTCTGGCCACGGCCTGGCACTCCAATAAATTTCTCGACCCAGCTTCCGATGGCGCTGTACTGCCGATCTTGCACCTCAACGGTTACAAGATCGCCAACCCCAGCGTAATGGCGCGCATTACGCACGAAGAACTGGAACAACTGTTCCTCGGTTATGGCTGGTGGCCGCTGTTCGTCGAAGGCTCTGATCCTGCGCTCATGCACGAAGCGATGGCCAGCGCGCTCGACAGTGCGATTTTCCAGATCAGAACCATCCAGCACAGGGCGCGCGTCGACGGAGAGCTCGCACGACCACGCTGGCCCATGATCGTGCTGTCGTCGCCCAAGGGCTGGACCGGCCCTAAAGTTGTCGACGGTAGAAGGATCGAAGGTACCTCCCGCGCACACCAGGTGCCTATCTCGGCTCCCTCCTCTCAGCCGGCGCACCTAAAGCTGTTGGAAGATTGGCTGAAGAGCTACCGGCCAGAAGAGCTGTTCGACGAGCACGGACGCCTGAACGCCGAACTCACCGAACTGGCGCCACAAGGCAACAGGCGCATGGGTGCAAACCCCCACGCAAACGGCGGCGCGCTTCTGCGCGATCTACAGTTACCAGACTTCCGTGAGTATGCCGTGCCCGTTCCTGCACCAGGTACTCCGGGCATCGGTGATACGCGAGTGCTGGGTCCGTTCCTGCGCGACGTGGCAAAGCGCAACGACACACCCCGCAACTTCCGCGTGTTCGGACCGGATGAGACAGCTTCCAACGGGTTGGCAGCGCTCTTCGATGCGACGAGCCGGCAGTGGGACGCGGCGACTCTGCCGAACGACGAGTTCCTTGCGCCCAGCGGCGGCGTGGTCGATTCGATGCTGAGCGAGCACCAATGCCAGGGCTGGCTTGAAGGCTACCTTCTGACCGGGCGGCATGGCTTGTTCAACTGCTACGAGGCCTTCATCCACATTGTGGATTCGATGTTCAACCAGCACGCCAAATGGCTGAAGGTCAGCGCCCAGTTACCGTGGCGGCATCCGATCGCGTCGCTGAACTACCTTCTGGCTTCGCACGTCTGGCGTCAGGACCACAACGGCTTTTCGCACCAGGATCCCGGTTTCATCGACCACGTGACCAACAAGAAATCCGGCATAGTACGCGTATATCTGCCGCCCGATGCGAACTGCCTGTTGTCGGTGATGGACCACTGCCTGCGCAGCCGGCACTACGTCAATGTTGTTGTTGCCGGCAAGCATCCGGCACCGCAGTGGCTGGACATGGATGCTGCAGCCGAACACTGCGCGGCCGGCATCGGTATCTGGTCCTTCGCAAGCAATGATGCAGGCCAGGAGCCGGACGTCGTCATGGCCTGCTGTGGCGACGTGCCGACGCTGGAAACCCTGGCCGCGGTTTCCATCCTGCGAGAACACCTGCCGGTACTGAAAATCCGCGTGGTCAATGTCGTCGACCTGATGCGCTTGCAACCGCCGAGCGAACACCCGCATGGATTGAGCGATGCGGACTTCGACGCGCTGTTCACGCGCGACAGGCCTGTGATCTTCGCGTTTCATGCGTATCCGTCGCTGATTCACAAGTTGACGTACCGCCGTACCAACCACCGCAACATACACGTTCGCGGCTACAAGGAAGAAGGCACGATCACCACGCCCTTCGACATGACCGTACTTAACGACATGGATCGATTCCATCTCGCGATCGACACCATAAATCGCCTGCCGGAAATCGGCGAAGAGGGCCTGGAACTCAAGCAGCGGCTGGAGGCAAAACTGATCGAACACAGGCTGTACATCAACCGAAACGGCCAGGACATGCCCGAGGTCCGGAACTGGCGTTGGGCACACACGCCATGACAATGACCTGCGTCCACCGCTACGGGTCGACTGGTTCAATCGTCGACGGCTGCTCGGCCCGATCGGCTACATTCCACCGCAGAAGCCGAGGCTTGCTACTACGCAGCAATCCGCGAGTCCGCCATGGTGGCGTGACTCACGATCCGGAGTCTCCGGGATTTCCCGGAGCGGTTCACCTACCGGATACGCAGGAGCAGCACCGGAGACCTGCGGCGGATTTCAAACTGATGCACTGCCCTCCTCTGGCGGGACTACCTCGCAACGGGGTAGTGTGACGATAAACTGACTACCCTTTCCGCTGCCGGCGCTGGTAGCAATCACGGTGCCGCCGTGGGCTTCCACCAGCTCCCGCACGACAGCAAGCCCGATACCCAATCCGGCTCGGTTAAAACTGACCGCCGTTTTCTCTTGAACATACGGATCGAATATCGTTAGCAACGCTTCGGGAGCAATCCCGATGCCATCGTCCGCCACGGTCAGAACGACACAGTTTTCCGGCTCGACAAGCGAAAGGACGATGTGCCCACCATCGCCCGTGTACTTGGAGGCGTTGTCGAGCAGGTTGCGTACAACCTGGGCCAGGCGAACGGGATCTCCCTGCATGTTCGCCGACGTCGAGGGTACGCGAACATCCAAGTGCTGCATCCGAACGTCCATCGCCGGCCGGCAGGCATTCACGGCATCCTCGACAATATGCGCCATGCACAGACTCTGGCGTTCCAGGTTCATCTTGCCGCTATTGATGCGCCCCACGTCCAGCAGATCACCCACCAGCCGCGTCATGTGAACGATCTCTCGCTCGATGATGGCTTGCATCCTCGGCAACTCAGGAGCCGGGAGACGTCCTATCAAATTGGCAGCCATACGGATGGGACCCAGCGGAGAACGCAGTTCGTGGGCCAGCAGGGCGAGGAATTGTACCTGCGCCCGTTGCGCCTGCTCTGCATCTCTTTGCGATATTTGGGCGCTGATCGCCGCCTTGACGAGTTGTTCGTTAGCGTCCCGCAACCGGGTGTAATGGTATTGCGGCTCGCCCGCGATCCCCTCGGCCAAGCCCAGTGGCTGCCGAAGCATCGCCAAAGGCAGCGCGGGTGGAAGCAGCTTTCCGGTCGACAACGCGCCGTGTGAAACGAAGCACCCTACACCATGGCGCTTGGCCAGGTACATGGCTGCATCTGCACGATCGATAAGTATATCGGCCTCATTCCCGTCGTCCGGATACAGACTGATGCCAATGCTGGCCGTCAGGCGAAGCACGTTGTGTCCGATGCGGCTGGGTGCGCCTAGCGTAGTCGCAATCTTGTCGGCAATCGCAACCGCATCAACCGCCAGTTTCACCTCGGTGAGCAACACCAGAAACTCATCCCCCCCGTGGCGACTCACGGTGTCGCTGTCGCGAATACAGCCAGCCAAACTGCGGGCCGTCCTCTGGAGGACCTGATCGCCGATCGCGTGGCCGAACATGTCGTTGATCTGTTTGAAGTTGTTGAGATCCACAAACAGTACCGCCAAGCGTGTGCCGTGGCGATGTGCCTGTGCGATTGCCTGTTCGAGACGATCGCGGAAGAGCACCCGGTTGGGAAGCTCTGTCAGCGGGTCGAGTTCGGCTGCACGCGAAACCTTGCCGAGTGCCCTGTTGCAATCGTCGACGTCGGCCTGGGCCTGGAGTGCCGAGCGAATCAATTGCTCATTGACCGCACGCAGAGGCGATGCAGGATTGCTGTCGGCAGCGTTCATCGCGTCTACAATGGTTTGGCGCAATTGCGTCAGCATCTCGCGTTCAGCGAGGATTTGGCGCCGAACAGCAGTCAGCTCCAGCGCCGCTTCCGTCGCATCGAGCGTGGCTCGGCCGGGCAAATCGTTCACGACGGCGGGACCTCGCCGACACCGGCCGGTATGCTCGCAGCCCCATCCCAAGCGGACGAGTCCACGGCAGAACGCATCGTCGGACGGCCGACCAGAAGGCCAACATAGTCCGGCAGTTTGTCGCCGATGCGAATGCCTTCGGTCGAAATAATGAACTCACGCAACTCGTGCGAATGAGGACTTCCACGTACCTTGACCACAGCCATGACGCGTCTTAGCTCGCTGTGAACTTCGATGTATCGCTGCACAATGATGGCGTCGGTCAAAAAAGCGGTGCCGTAAGGGCTGAAGCGAAGGTCCGTATAGCGATCTTCCAGCTCCGATGTCATCAGCACTGAAACACCCGCATGGGCCAGTGCAATGACCAAACGGGCCAGTGATTCGCGGAAGTCGGCCCGGAAGGTCGGTGCGATGGCCAGTTCAAAGCCCGACAGGGAATCGATGACAACGCGTGTGGCCTTGAGACGACGAATCTCGTCGAGCAGCAAACGTACGATTTCATCGATGGATAAATCGGGAGCTTGCGGATCAACCAGACCTATACGATCACTCCGAATCAGTTCGGCAAGCGCTCGGTTGTAGAAGGAGTTGGGGCGGCGTTCGAAAGCCGCGATGACGCCGGCTTCTCCACAGCGTGCACCTTCTGCAAGGAAGGACGCCGCCAAGAAACTCTTGCCAGAACCGGAAGGTCCCGCGACCAGCAGGGAGTAGCCCCGCGGCAGGCCGCCGCCCAACATGTCGTCCAGTCCGGGCACCCCCATTCCAAGACGAGAGTCCGAGTCGGTCGAGTCGGGACCGTCGCTGATGGCTGCGGCGACCCTGGCCGGCGCGTAGACCTGGATTCCCATGGACGTGATGCGGAACGTATGCAGCCCCGGCAACGACGGTTGTCCGCGCATCTTCATGATTTCCATTTTGCGCACCATCGAGTTGCGCTCCACACTCTGTCGCAACCAGATCAAACCGTCGGCCACCGTGAATACTGGATTCGCATTCGATTCCGCAAAAAACTCGCCGATGAGAAACGTAGTGGCTTGCCAGCTGGTCATGAGCACGCCCAGCTGCTGCACAAATTGCTGAAGGGCATGGTTCGGTTCGCCGTCGGCCGAGCTGGCCAGCACGATCGATCGAAACGAATCGACGAAAACAAGCGCCGAATCGTAGGTGTGCACCTCTGCGACGATGCGCTGCAGCACCGCATTCAAGTCCCCCTTCAGCGTGTCGTCCGAAAGGTTGACGAAACGGATCGAACGATTGATGGCCGTGCTGTCGAAATAGGAAAACTGCTGCTGATACCGCAGCATCTTCAACGGGGGTTCGCCCAGCACCGTGAAGTAGATCGCCGGGCGTTCGGGGGTCGCCATGGCGAACATCATCTGGTGTGCCAGTGTGGTCTTGCCACAACCGGGCGCGCCGGCAATGAGATTGAACGAAAATTCCGGCAGTCCGCCGCCGAGAACCTCGTCCAAACCGGGGACGCCTGTGGCGAGGCGTTGGATGGTAGCTGTGTGGTTCATGGAGCATCCTGGACAGGTGGACCCGTGGTCGGCTGGATCCACACCGCCGCGAGCAATTGTTCCGAAAGCGGAAAGCCGATCAAGCTGACGAGGAGCCGCGAGAATGTTTCCAACACCGCGGTGCCACCGGCCCGGGCTGACTCTTCAGTCTGTTGTGCCAGCAAAGCTCGAAGTGAGGAGAAGTCTGCGCGGGGCGCGGATGCTTCTGATGAGAGGTCGATCCAGTCGTGGGTGGTCTTGGCGAGATACAAACTGCGCTGATAGAGCGCCGCCACACCGCCCGCACCGACAATAGGTGTCAACGACTTCTCGAAGTCCTGACAGACAACGACAACGGCAGCCGCAATGTGCGACGCCGTCGCGCCCTCGCCGACTCGGTGGTCCAGAGTGGCGGCAATTCGCGGGCTGAACGTGTGTTCCAAGAAGATGGTTCCCGTAGCTGTTCGCGAGGAACTGAACGAGTCTACGCCGTTCTTCGATTCTTTCATGTGAAGGGCGCCACCCCACTTCAACCGCGTGATTCACATCGAATTTCAGCGCTCGCTGTAGTGCGCGGACGTTTCTATGATTAATTTGTCTTTTGGTTTGCATCGCGCGATACCTCCCCCAGCACCTCGAGCGTGAAGTCCGTACGCAGCGAGCGCGAGACGCGCCAGCCTTTGCAAGACTCCCGGTTGTCACATCGGCAATCCGAACACACGCGCGTTACGCTCAATTGGCTATGATCGCCCAGTCAGCCCGGTTTCGGGACCCGCGTGGTTTATTCCCGGCCGCGCCCATGCTTCGAGGCTGCCCGTGCCAGTTCCTCTTCCCTCGCCTCTTCCCGCACAAACGAACAGCCTGCTACGGGCACTGCCGGCAGAGGAATGGGCGCGTATCTCGCCGCGACTCGAACCCGTCGACATGCCGCTGGGTGCGGTGCTGTATGAATCGGGTAGCCGGCTTCGCCATGTTTATTTTCCGACCACGGCTATCGTTTCGTTGCTTTATGTGATGAAAGACGGGGCATCGGCCGAGATCGCCATCGTCGGCAACGAAGGATTGGTCGGCATTGCCTTGTTCATGGGCGGCGAGACCACGCCCAGCCGCGCGGTCGTACAGAGCGGCGGCCAGGGTTATCGGCTCAAAGGGCAGCACATCAAGCAGGAGTTCGGCCGGGCTGCCGTGTTGCAGCATCTGCTGTTGCGCTACACCCAGGCGCTGCTCACCCAGATGGCGCAGACGGCGGTCTGCAATCGCCACCATAGCGTCGACCAGCAGCTTTGCCGCTGGTTGCTGCTGAGCCTGGACCGCTTGCCGACGAACCAGTTGACCATGAC
>DATLHT010000226.1:0-8713 GCA_035539795.1 Burkholderiaceae bacterium | reverse complement strand
AAGGCCTTACCGTAGGTGGCGACCAGCTGGCCGATGCGCCCGTAGCTCCAGATGCCGAGCGTGCGGCCGCGCAGCAGCTGGCCGATGCCGAAATTCGGCGGCATGTTGGTGGATTTCAGGCCCGACTGTTGCCACGCCCCGTGCTTGAGGCTGGCCACATACTGCGGAATGCGCCGCTGTGCCGCCATGATCAAGGCCCACGTCAGCTCTGCCGGGGCTACCGGAGAACTCGAGCCTTCCAGCACCACGATGCCGCGTTCGGTGCACGCGTCGATATCGATATGCCCGCCTGCCCGGCCCGTCTGGCTGATGATCTTCAGTTTGGGCAGCTTCTCCAGCAACTGGCGCGTGATGCGCGTGCGTTCGCGGATCAGCACCAGCGCCTCGGCATCGCCAACGCGGGCGGCCAGCTGGCCGATGCCCTTGACAGTGTTGTTATAGACCTTGACGTCGTGGCCGTTCAGCAGCGCGTAGGCGTCAAGCTTGCGGACGGCGTCCTGGTAATCATCGAGAACAGCAATTTTCATTCACAACCCAACAATAGATTGATGCGGAGCAAAAATCGGCGCGACACCCCGGTGCTATGCTTCATACAGATACCAACTGATCGTTGGCAACTGCGGCTGACAGGACGTGCGGCATATGCCACATAACTTCCTGTCGCTCCGGACCCGCCGGAGAGGTGCGGCATACAATGCCCACGCCATTTCAACACGAGACTGTAGCGCACCGGTGTGGATTGCTGCGACGTCGCCATCCCGGTAGTTGTAACCGAATGTGTCGATGCAGGGAAGCGCAGCTCCGAGGCATCGCTTTCAGGGGGTCTTGATGACGCAGCTCGCCGCCGGCCCGACCGGCTCTTCCGTTTCCCTCGATGTACCGGACTACGTCCGCCATCGCGGCCTCATTGAGTGGGTCGCGGACATTGCGGCACTGACACGTCCGGCCGAGGTCGTGTGGTGCGATGGTTCCCAGGCCGAGTACGACCGCCTGTGCGCACAGATGGTGGAGACTGGCACGTTACGCCGGCTCAATCCGGCCCTGCGGCCGAACTCGTATCTGGCGCTGTCGGACCCGTCGGACGTCGCGCGCGTCGAGGACCGGACCTTCATCTGCTCCGAGCACGAGGCGGACGCCGGCCCGACCAACAACTGGATGGCACCCGCGCAGATGCGGGCCACGCTGCACGGCCTGTTCGAAGGCTGCATGGAAGGTCGCACGCTATATGTGATTCCGTTCTCGATGGGCCCCCTGGGTTCTCCGATCGCGCATATCGGGGTCGAGCTATCGGATTCGCCGTACGTCGTGGTCAACATGCGCATCATGACGCGCATGGGGCGCGCCGTGTACGACGTGCTCGGCGACAGCGGTACATTCGTGCCGTGCGTGCACAGTGTGGGAAAGCCGCTGCGCGCCGGGCAGGCCGATGTGCCGTGGCCGTGCAATCCCATCAAATACATCGTGCATTTCCCGGAAAGCCGCGAGATCTGGTCGTTCGGCTCCGGTTACGGTGGCAATGCCCTGCTCGGCAAGAAATGCTTCGCCTTGCGCATCGCCTCGACCATGGGCCGCGACCAGGGCTGGCTGGCCGAGCACATGCTGATTCTCGGCGTAACGGCACCAGATGGCCGCAAGTACCACATCGGCGCGGCCTTCCCCTCCGCTTGCGGCAAGACCAACTTTGCCATGCTGATCCCGCCCAAGGGTTTCGAGGGCTGGCGCGTCACGACCATCGGCGACGACATTGCCTGGATCAAGCCCGGGACGGACGGCCGCCTGTACGCCATCAACCCCGAGGCTGGATACTTCGGCGTGGCGCCGGGCACGGGCGACAAGACCAATCCCAATGCCATGGCCACGCTGCGCGAAAACGTGATTTTCACCAATGTGGCTCTCACCGATGACGGCGATGTCTGGTGGGAGGGCATGACCGACGAACCGCCGGCCCACCTGACCGACTGGCAGGGGCGCGACTGGACGCCCGAACTGGCGCGCACGACTGGTGCCAAGGCGGCGCATCCCAATGCGCGTTTCACCGCCCCCGCCGCGCAGTGCCCGTCCATCGACCCCGCCTGGGACGATCCCCAGGGCGTGCCGATCGACGCCTTCATCTTTGGTGGCCGCCGCTCGACCACCGTACCGCTCGTGACCGAGGCCCACAACTGGATCGAAGGCGTCTATATGGCCGCGACCATGGGCTCGGAAACCACTGCCGCGGCCGCCGGTCAGCAGGGCGTGGTGCGGCGCGACCCGTTCGCCATGCTGCCGTTCTGCGGCTACAACATGAGCGACTACTTCGGCCATTGGCTGGCGCTTGGCAGCAGCCTGGCCGATGGTGGTGCCCGCCTGCCCCGTATTTTTTGCGTCAACTGGTTCCGCAAGGACGCGCAAGGACGCTTCGTCTGGCCAGGATTTGGTGAAAACATGCGCGTGCTGGCATGGATGCTGGGCCGCATCGAAAGCGACGCGCAGGGCGAGGAGCATGCGCTCGGCGTGTCACCGCGCTATGGTGACCTCTCATGGGATGGACTTGAGTTCTCGCCGGCACAATTCATGACCGTGATCGCGCTCGAACGACAGGCTTGGGAAGAAGAGCTGTCCTTGCATGCCGAACTGTTCGAGCAACTCGGCACGCGCCTGCCGCGAGAACTGCACGAGACACGCACGCTGATTGCCGCGCGTTTGCGAGCCTGATGCTGGTCTACGGCACCGCGCCAGGCCGGTGTGGTGCCGTATCTTCAGCGCTTCAGCGTGCGTCGCCGAAATGCTCGACGGCGTACTTCACCAATTCCGCCTGTCCTTCGATGCCGAGCTTGCGCTTGATGTTGAGGCGATGCGTTTCGACCGTGCGCACGGACAGGCCGAGTTCTCCAGCGATCATCTTGTTGGCCATGCCGCGCGCGATGCGTGCGAGGATGTCACGCTCGCGCCGCGTCAGCGCGTCGACCGGGCCCTCGTCCTCGGCCATGCGCCGCGCGATGCTGCCGCTGCAGAAGATGCGTCCTGCCAGCACCGCCTGGATCGCCGCTACCAGTTCGTCGGCCGGTGCGTCCTTGAGCACGTACCCGCTCGCGCCGACGCGCAAGGCCTGACGCACGAATTCCAGATTGTCATGCATCGTCACCACCATCACGGCGATTTCCGGATAGCGCTCATGCAGCGCCTCCGCCAGTGCTATGCCGCTCATGCCACGCATGGCGATGTCGGTCACGATCAGGTCGGGCTGCCGCGTGTCGGGTTGACGGGCTAGCCATGCGAGCGCGCTTTCGCCATCTGCCGCTTCGCCGATCACCTGGATGTGTGCCTGCGTTTCGAGTCGCATGCGGATGCCATCGCGAACCAGCGGATGGTCGTCGATGAGCAGCACGCGGACAGGATGATCGAACGTTGTCATATGAGGGTTCCTGTGACCGGCAGGCTAGCGACCACATGGGTGCCCAAAGGGCCCGAAGTGACGGTCAGCGTGCCTTGCAACGCGGCCATGCGCTCGTTCATGTTGCGCAGGCCGATGCCGCGGTCGGGATCCTGCTGCACGTCGGCGACATCGAAGCCGATGCCGTTGTCGTGAATGGCCAGGATGGTCTGGCCGGGATCGTACCGCAATTCGATACCGGCCGAGCGGGCGCGCGCATGGCGCAGGACATTGGTCAGGCCCTCCTGCGCGATGCGGTAGAGGGCGGTGGACTGGTCGCTGGTGAGGGCGTGGGGCGTGCCGTTGACGGTAAGCGCTACCTGCAGGCCACTGTTGTCATGCATCTGTCGGGCGAGAAGCTCGAGCGCCGCCTGCAAACCAAGATCATCGAGCAGGGCAGGCCGCAATGCGTGGGACATGCGCCGCACCTCGACAAACACATGATTGATGCGCTCCAGCGCAGTCGCCAGCAGCGGCGTCGCCCGTTCGGCATCGGCAGCACCAGCATGCAGCCGCTCGATAGCTGTCTCGATGAGCAGTTTGACGGACACCAGCAACTGACTGACACCGTCGTGCAACTCACGCGACAACCGCGCACGTTCGTCTTCCTGCGATTGCACAACGCGCTGCGCCAGCTGCTGCAACTTGGCATCGCTGGCACGATGTTCACTTACATTCAGGGCCATGCCGGCCGCGCCAACGACCAGAATGCTGATGGCCGCAATGATGCCGATCCATAGCAACGTCTGGCGTATGTCGTCGCGTGCGCGGGCGTCGATGCGTTGCAGGGCAGCGTCGACATCGTCTAGATAAATGCCGGTGCCCATCATCCAGTTCCATTGCGGGATCGCTACCACATAGCCCAGCTTATCGATCAGTTGCTCGCTCGAAGGCTTGCGCCACTGGTAACGGACCACGCCGCCCCCGGCGGTAGCTGCGGCGATCAGGTTCTGGATAGTCGGCCGCCCCTGGGCGTCGCGCAGAGTCCAGAGATCCTGGCCGACCAGTTCGGGCTGGCGTGGATGCATCAGGTTGCGGCCCTGTAGGTCATACAGAAAAAAGTACCCGTCGGGCCCGTAATCGAGGCGCGCCAGGATCTCGGTGGCGGCCTGGCGCGTAGCGTCATCGTTGCGGCCCGAGGCCACCAGGGGAGCAATTGCGCTCTCGGCCAGCTGCACGTAGTGGCGCAGCTCCAGTTCCTTGGTCTGCAAGTATGCCGCCTCGACCAGCGCGCGCTGATGCTGGGCGAGCGTAATCGCCTGGCTGCGCACAGCCAGTGCGATGGCCAGCATCGCCAACGCCAGGGGCGCGACGGCCAGCAACAGGAATTTATGACGTAGTTTCATGAGTCGCTCTACGTAGTATCACGCAGATTGTCTGCGTAGTTTCGCGCTTGTGCACCCTGGTGGGGAAGTCAATACTACACGTCGCCATCCGCTGGATCCGTCGGCCACGTTCTGCGTGGCTGCAGGCCGTGGACCCAGGCGTGCCCGACACGCCATCCTGCCATGCATGAGAACGAGCCACCGTACCACGGTCGGCCGGCGCCCGAGACAGCGCCACGATCTGCTGCAGCCAGCTTGCCTATCCGGTGCGCGATGCTGCCGTCCAACTTGCCGGACACCATGACAGGCTCCTTTCATCTTATCGGTCAAGGAGACCACCCATGAAACGCATCGGGGAACACCTGATGTGGCTGGCCGTCGCCGTACTCGGCGCGTTTGCCTTTGCCACCGTCGCGCTATCACGCGGCGAAGCAGTCAGTGCCTTGTGGATCGTCGTCGCCGCACTGTGCATCTATCTCATTGCCTATCGCTACTACAGCCGCTACATCGCCGAGAAGGTGATGCAGCTCGACCCGACGCGCATGACGCCTGCCTGGCGTCATAACGACGGGCTCGACTATGTCCCCACCAACAAGGCCGTGCTGTTCGGTCACCATTTTGCCGCCATTGCTGGCGCGGGTCCGCTGGTCGGTCCGGTGCTGGCCGCGCAGATGGGCTACATGCCCGGCATGCTGTGGCTGCTGGCCGGCGTGGTGTTCGCCGGCGCAGTGCAGGACTTCATGGTGCTGTTCCTCTCGATGCGCCGCGACGGCCGCTCGCTCGGCGAGCTGGTGCGTGAGGAAATGGGTACCGTGCCGGGCATGATCGCCCTGTTCGGCTGCTTCATGATCATGATCATCATCCTGGCGGTGCTCGCCCTGATCGTGGTGAAGGCACTGGCCGGTTCGCCGTGGGGCACGTTCACGGTAGCGGTGACCATCCCCATCGCGGTCTTCATGGGCCTGTACACGCGCTACATCCGTCCCGGCCGCATCGGTGAAGTCTCGGTGATTGGCTTCGTGCTGCTGATGGCGGCCATCATCGGTGGCCAGCATGTGCACGAAAGCGCCGTGCTCGGTCCGATGTTCACGTTCGATGGCAAGGCACTGACCTGGATGCTGATCATCTACGGCTTCATTGCTGCCGTGCTGCCAGTGTGGCTGCTGCTCGCACCGCGCGATTACCTGTCGACCGTCCTCAAGATCGGTACCATCATCGCGCTGGCCGTGGGCATCATCATCGTCGCGCCTGAACTCAAGATGCCAGCCTTCACACAGTTTGCGGAGGGTGGTGGCCCAGTATGGTCGGGCAACCTGTTCCCGTTCCTCTTCATCACGATTGCCTGCGGCGCCGTTTCCGGCTTCCACGCGCTGATCTCCTCGGGCACCACGCCCAAGCTGATCGAAAATGAAACCCACGCACGCTTCATCGGCTACGGCGCAATGCTGGCCGAGTCGTTCGTTGCCATCATGGCCCTGGTGGCTGCCGCGGTGATCGAGCCGGGCGTGTACTTCGCCATGAACAGCCCGGCCGCTGTCATCGGTACCACGCCGGAAGCGGTGGCGGCCACGGTCTCCACCTGGGGCTTCGTGATCACGCCGGACGTGCTGGTACAGACGGCCAAGGACGTGGGCGAGCACACCATCATCTCGCGTGCCGGCGGCGCACCGACGCTGGCGGTCGGGATCGCGCAGATCCTGCACCAGGTGGTTGGTGGCGAAGGCATGATGGCCTTCTGGTATCACTTCGCGATTCTCTTCGAAGCGCTCTTCATCCTCACCGCTGTCGACGCTGGTACGCGTGCCGGCCGCTTCATGCTGCAGGACCTGCTGGGCAACTTTGTCCCGGTATTCAAGCGTACCGATTCGCTGCCTGCCAACCTGATCGCCACGGCACTGTGTGTGGCGGCCTGGGGCTACTTCCTGTACCAGGGTGTGGTCGATCCGCTGGGCGGCATCAACACGTTGTGGCCGCTGTTCGGTATCTCCAACCAGATGCTGGCCGCTGTCGCGCTGGTGCTCGGCACGTGCGTGCTGGTGAAGATGAAGCGCGGCCAGTACGCCTGGGTGACGCTCGTGCCGACCGTGTGGCTGCTGATCTGTACGCTCACCGCCAGCTGGCAGAAGCTGTTCCATGCCGATCCCAAGATCAGCTTCCTGGCGCACGCCGCCAAGTTCAAGGATGCCATCGCACAAGGCCAGGTGTTGGCACCAGCCCACTCGATTGCCGAGATGCAGCGCGTGGTGTTCAATGACTACCTGAATGCCAGCCTGTGTGTGCTCTTCATGTTCGTCGTGCTGAGCATCGTGTTCTACGGTTTCAAGACAGCCCTGCAGGCGCGCGGCATCACCCGTGCGACCGACCGTGAAGTGCCGTTCGAACCGATGCCCGCGAACGCGCGCGTCAACTGACCAAGGAGTCCGCCATGCGTGAACAGATCGAAACCCTGGGCCGCTACCTCGGCCAGAGCCTGCGTCTGATGGTGGGGCTGCCGGACTACCAGGCCTATGTTGCACACATGGCGGAACAGCACCCGGATCGCCCGGCGATGACGTACGAGGAGTTCTTCCGCGAACGTCAGGAAGCGCGCTATGGCGGTAAGGTCGGGCGCTGCTGCTGAACAGCCGCTGCACAGCCATGGAATCCCGCTCATCGAGCGGGATTTTTTATTGCCGACGGCCTATGCTGCGACAGATGCCGTACCGCATGCACGGCTTTGCGAAGACTATGAGATAGCTTTCGCGGCAGCGAAGCACGGCTTTTCTATACTCCTTGGCTTGCCGTTTCTCCGGAGATTAGCCTTGGAAAGTTTGCATGCAGACCCACATCGTGTCGTGACCTCGTTGCGGGCATCGCCGGCTGCGCCGTTGCCAGCGATGCCAGACAGGCCGCCCGCCATGCTGCCGCCCGGACAGTCACCCATTCGGCCGACGTCCCGCGAGACTGCCGAGGTGGCATCGCACCACGCGCCGCCCACGGCGATGGCGACTGCCCCGCTCCCGCGGACCGGGCGTGTGCGTGTCCGCTACTTCGGGCAAATCTATGCGATGCAGATCGCTCGCATGGAGGATGTCATGACCACCGTGCGAACACGTATGCGAGACGAAGAGAGGACGAACTGCCGGACTGGCATGGCGCGCCTGGTAGCGGATCGCGAGCGGGCATTGAACCAGCTACGTACGCTGGCGGCAACTGGTCAGCATGGGATCGTGCAATCCGGCATTGCCGCACACGACGTCGCCGAACGCATCCGGCGCGAGAGGAAACGCGTCCGCCACGAGTTCGGCGTACGCCGGAAGGAGTTGGCTGCGCAGCATGCCAGGGCGCGGCGTGTCATGGAAAAAAACCTGGCGCGTTACCGGTATGCCAGTGAGAACGCTATACGGGAGTTCATCAAGCAACATGATGGCCTATATCGCGACTTCTGCAGGGACAGGAAAGCATTGCCTCCAGGCTGCGGACCACGGATGCGCGACGCGCTGACGAGCGGCTATCTGACGCGGTGCGCCAGCAATGCACGACTGAGCATGCGTGCACTGCTCCTGCTGACGCCGCCTCCCAATTATTATGCGCTGCTGGGCTGCCGGCCTCCGGATTATCGGGAGGCGATGGCCGGGCCGGCTGGCACGTCCCGGCAGAAACTGTGATCGGCAACGGCCGGGCGGCCTTCGGCCCCATCGGCAGCGCAACGTCATGATTGCGCCGAATTCGATGAGGCCCATGCTCACTGCACCCCCGGACAATTGGTATTGGCCGGCAGCACCTTGCACATCACGCCATGACGCGTTTGCGTGTCATAGACGTTGTCGAAGGCATACGTACTGGTGCCATTCGTGGCGTCTTTGGCCAAGACGCGGACCCAGTGCGCGCCGCTGGGGAACTGCGAACCAGGCAGCGACGTCGAGGTTCCCGTGGACCGGGTGACAACCGTGCGACCACCGGGTACATCGAAGGCAGTCTGGCCTCGCGGTAGGGT
>DATLHT010000225.1:0-7029 GCA_035539795.1 Burkholderiaceae bacterium | reverse complement strand
AGGCCCTGGCCGACGAAGTCCGCGCCAGAAACATCCATTTTGTGGGGATCGGCATCGATTCCGCCGAGAATATCCGCGATTTTTCGGCCAAGGTGCCGGTTTCATATCCGCTGGCCGTGGCCGGCTTCAGCGGTACCGAGCTGGCGCGTGCTTTTGGAAATTGCGTCGGCGCGCTGCCTTTTACCGTCATTGTGACGCCAGAAGGCAACATTTCGTACCGCAAGACCGGGCAGGTGACGCAAGCGGAGCTGAAAACCGCTCTCGGAATATGAGTGCCGTGACCATCACACTCCCCGACTCTCAGCTGATGATCGCCCCGAACAGCGAACGCCGCGCTAGACAAGTCCGTCTAAACTGCGGTAAATTTCGCGCAATTTCGTTGATCTGAACGACCACGTGACTTCCAAGACTTCCTGCAACATTCTGGTGCTGCATGGACCCAATCTGAATCTGCTCGGTACGCGCGAGCCGGAAACCTATGGGTCCACCACGCTTGCGGAAATCGATCGCACCTTGGTCGCGCAAGCGACGGCGGCTGGCGCGCACTGCCAGACTTTCCAGTCGAACCATGAAGGCGCGCTGGTGGACCGTATCCAGGCGGCGCGTCAGGAAGGCGTGAACTTCATCATCATCAATCCCGCGGCGTACACCCACACCAGTGTCGCCATCCGCGACGCGCTGGCAGCGGTGGACATTCCGTTCATTGAAGTGCACCTATCCAATGTGCACGCGCGGGAACCTTTCCGCCACAAGTCTTATCTTTCTGCACTGGCAGTCGGAGTGATTTGCGGGCTGGGCGCACGGGGCTATCAGCTCGCGCTCGAATACGGACTCAGTACGGCATCCGGTTGATCCCGTACCCCATTTGCATGTCCGCAGCCGGATGGCCAGCGGGCAACCCATCATTCAGGAGGTAGTGCCATGGATTTGCGTAAGCTCAAGACGCTGATCGATCTCGTTGCGGAATCGGGAATTTCCGAGCTCGAGGTCACCGAGGGCGAGGGCAAGGTCCGTATCGTCAAGGCGCCGCCGCAGATCATCGCCGCGCCGGTAACTGCGCCGGTCGCCGCTCCTGTGACGGCAGCTGCGGCTGCGGCCCCTGCCGCTGCACCGGCCGTGGAAGCTGCACCGGCCGCCCCGTCGGGCCACACCGTGAATTCGCCGATGGTCGGGACGTTCTATCGCGCACCCTCACCGGGCGCTGCGCCCTTCGTCAGCGTCGGTGACACCGTGAAGGAAGGCCAGACGATCTGCATCATCGAAGCGATGAAATTGCTCAACGAAATCGAAGCCGACAAGTCCGGCGTGGTCAAGGAAATCCTGGCGGAAAACGGCGATGCTGTCGAGTACGGCCAGCCGCTGATCGTCATCGGCTAAAGCCCCGATCCGCCATGCGCCGGCGCACAGCTCGCCGGCCGCCCTGTCCCTCTCCGCAGCGAGATATTTCATGTTTGACAAGATTCTGATTGCGAATCGCGGCGAAATCGCCCTTCGCATCCAGCGCGCGTGCCGCGAGCTGGGCATCAAAACTGTGGTTGTATTCTCCGAAGCCGACCGGGACGCCAAGTACGTCAAGCTGGCGGATGAAGCCGTGTGCATTGGCCCGGCTCCCTCGCCGCAAAGCTACCTGAACATGCCGGCGATCATCTCGGCGGCCGAAGTCACCGACGCGCAAGCCATCCACCCCGGCTACGGCTTTCTGTCCGAGAACGCCGACTTCGCTGAACGCGTCGAACAGTCCGGCTTCACCTTCATCGGCCCGACCGCGGAATGCATTCGCCTGATGGGCGACAAGGTCTCGGCCAAGCAAGCCATGATCCGCTCCGGCGTGCCATGCGTACCGGGTTCGGAAGGCGCACTGCCGGAAGATCCGAAAGAAATCCTGGCGACCGCACGGCGTATTGGCTATCCCGTGATCATCAAGGCCGCGGGCGGCGGCGGCGGACGTGGCATGCGCGTGGTGCATACCGAGGCCGCGCTGCTGAATGCCGTCAATATGACCCGTGAGGAAGCGGGACTCGCCTTCGGCAACCCCGAGGTCTATATGGAGAAGTTCCTGGAAAATCCGCGACATGTGGAAATCCAGGTACTGGCCGACACCTACAAGAATGCCATCTGGCTTGGCGAGCGCGATTGCTCGATGCAGCGCCGGCACCAGAAAGTCATCGAAGAGGCCCCGGCACCCCACATCCAACGCCGATTGCTCGACCGTATCGGCGATCGCTGCGCAGAAGCATGCAAGAAGATCGGCTACCGCGGTGCCGGGACATTCGAGTTCCTCTATGAGAACAACGAGTTCTACTTCATCGAAATGAACACGCGCGTGCAGGTCGAGCATCCGGTCACCGAGATGATCACCGGCATCGATATCGTGCAGGAACAGATCCGTGTCGCGTTCGGCGAGAAGCTGCGCTTCCGCCAGAAGGACGTGCAGCTCAAGGGCCACGCCATTGAGTGCCGCATCAACGCGGAAGACCCTTTCAAGTTCACGCCATCGCCGGGCCGTATCACCAGCTGGCACCCACCGGGCGGCCCCGGCATCCGTGTCGACTCGCATGCCTATAGCGGCTACTTCGTGCCGCCAACCTACGACTCGATGATCGGCAAGATCATCAGCTACGGTGCGACCCGTGAGCAGGCGATTGCACGCATGCGTATCGCGCTCTCGGAAATGGTTGTGGAAGGCATCCAGACCAATATCCCGCTGCACCGCGAACTGATGCTCGATGCCAACTTCGTCGAAGGCGGCACCAACATCCATTATCTGGAGCACCGCCTGGCCCAGAAGCAAGTCGCCAAGGGCGGCAAGGCCTGACGATGAGCTATCGCGAATGCGTCGTCGAAGTCGCGCAGGACCAGGCTGAAGCCTTGTCCGACGCGCTCTTCGAACTCGGCGCACTGTCGGTGTCGGTGGAAGACGCCGATGCCGACACGCCGGACGAGCAGCCGCTGTTCGGCGAGCCAGGGCACGAGCCCGACCGGCTCGCCTGGAACCGCTCACGCGTCGTCGCGCTCGTGTCCGACGACGCCGACCCGCACGCCATGCTGCAGGCCGCGGCCAACGCGCTTGGCTGGCCGGGCGCGCCAGACTGCATCGTGCGTACACTGGAAGACCAGGACTGGGTCCGTCTGACCCAATCCCAATTCGACCCGATTCCCATCGGCCAGCGCATCTGGGTCGTGCCGTCATGGCATGACGCTCCGGATCCTGACGCGGTCATTCTCGAACTCGACCCGGGCCTCGCCTTTGGCACCGGCAGCCACCCGACCACGCGCCTGTGCATGGAGTGGCTGGAGCAGCATCTGCAACCGGGTGAAACGGTGCTCGACTATGGCTGCGGCTCCGGCATCCTCGCCATCGTAGCGCGCAAGCTCGGCGCAGGTGACACGCTCGGTATCGACATCGATCCGCACGCGGTTGAAGCCTCGCAATACAACAGTGAGCGCAACCGCGTAACGGCGGACTTCTGCCTGCCGGATGATGCACACCATCGCTGGCCAGACCGGACGTTCGATCTGGTCGTCGCTAATATCCTCTCGAACCCGCTCAAGGTCATGGCCGCCATGCTGAGTGGCCGCGTGCGTCCGGGCGGGCGGCTCGTGCTGTCCGGCGTGCTCGAGCGCCAGTGGGAGGAAGTTGCTGCCGCCTATGCACCCTGGCTGGCACTGACGGTGTGGCGCAGCCACGAGGGTTGGGTGTGCCTGCATGGCACGCGCGCCTGATCCGCTTCAGCCGATTCCACTGAATTTACCGGCAGCGCCTGCACGTCCTGGGCGGCCGCTGGCTTAGAATAGGCGGTCCGCCTTTTCCGCTCCGCTCATGGCCCAATCGCCCCGCCTCGCCGCGCGCTGCCCTGTCTGCCACACGACGTTTCGCGTCGTCGCCGACCAGCTGAAGCTGCGCGGCGGCCTGGTCCGCTGCGGAAAATGCGATACGGTCTTCGATGGGCGCAATCACCTGCTGACGCTGCCCAGCACAACGCCGGACGCAGTACCCGCGCCCGAAAATGCATCCGGACCGCGCCCGTCCGATACGCCGCCACAGGCGCCGGCGGAAGCGACCGCGGACATCGTCGATCTTCTGCAAACGTCTGTCGCGGAAACACCACCGGCTGATGTTCCTGCCGACGAGGATGACGCCGCGCAGCATTCTGCGCGCGCCGGACACATTGATGGCGACGACCGCGCCGTGACGGAAGATGGCGACACGCTCGCAGCCGACGCCCCAGCAACACAGGTAATGACCGAATCAGCCGCAGCCCCTGACAGCGTGCCTGACACACATGACCTGGAGACGCCTTCGACCGATGTGGCCGAGGATACATCCACTGTGCCCGCTATCGCCAGCTTGCTGATTGCACGGGAAACGGGCCCAGCCGCCGAGTCCGAGTCCGAGTCCGAGTCCGAGTCCGAGTCCGAGTCCGAGTCCGAGTCCGAGTCCGAGTCCGCATCCGCAGTAGAGGCAGACACTCCACCGGACAGCCTTGATGGCCCAACTCCGGAGACAGTCCCCTCCGCCGAGGAGGTGGCCGGTACGGCAACCACTACGGCAACTCGCCCGATGCGCTATCGACCAGCCCCACTCGGTGCGCATCGCTGGGTGTTTCGGACAGAACCGTGCGCGTTGCCAGCCTCGGCGTCATCGGAGCCCTTGCCAGAGTTTGTCCGCAATGCCGAAGACCGTGCACGCGCAGCGCAAGCGCCGACGCGCTGGTTTTGGCGTGGCCTGTTTATCGTGCTCACGCTGACGGCCCTCGCACAAGCCCTCTACTGGTGGCGCGGACCGTTGGCTGTAGCGTATCCTGCACTGCGCCCGGCACTGCTGCGTGCCTGCGCGACGCTGCAGTGCACGATTCCCCCGGCCCGGCATATCGAGCGCCTGGCAATCGACGGCACACAGTTGCAGAAGCCGGATGAGACGCACGACCATTATCTGCTCAGCCTGAACCTGCGCAGCCGCGACACGGCGCATGTCGCGCTGCCGGCGCTCGAACTGGTGCTCACAGACTTGAACGATCACGTCATCGCGCAGCGCGTGCTGCTACCCGCAGAGTATCTGCCGCCATCCGAACGGGCCCTGCTGCAGACCGGTTTGACGCCGGACGGCGAACTGGCGCTTAGGGTACGATTCCAGTCTCAGCAGCCTGCGGTCAACTACCGCGTACTCATGTTCTATCCCTGACCACGCGTCAGGCATTCCAACCAACCGATACAGTGAGGACTCGCAATGGCACAAGTCACCCTTGGCGGCAACCCGATCGACCTGGCCGGCCAGTTTCCGGCCGTAGGCGCCACGGCGCCTGCCTTTACCCTGGTTTCCAAAGATCTCAAGGACATCACGCTCGCCGACTTCGCCGGCAAGCGCAAGATCCTCAACATCGTGCCGAGCCTGGACACCCCAGTGTGCCAAGCGTCAGCCCGCAAGTTCAATGAAGCAGTCGGCACCCTCGACAACACGGTGCTCCTGACCATCTCGTCCGACCTGCCGTTCGCCATGAGCCGCTTCTGCTCGACCGAAGGTCTCGATCACGTCGTGACACTCTCGACCATGCGTGGCGAATTCAAGCGTCCGTACGGCGTGGACATCGTTAGCGGCCCGCTGGCCGGCGTGGCGGCACGCGCCGTGCTCGTACTGGACGAGAACAATGTCGTGAAGCATGCCCAGCTGGTACCTGAAATCAAGCAGGAACCCGACTACGACGCCGTACTCGCCGCGCTCAAATAACTTCCTTCCCCCACGGACGGCTTTGGCCGTCCTCCCTGAATTTTTTCTTTTCCCCCGGAGACCATATGGCCAGCCTGATCTGCGGCTCGATCGCCTACGACACCATCATGACGTACGAAGGCCGCTTTCGTGACCATATCTTGCCCGAGCAGATCCACATCCTGAATGTGTCCTTTCTCGTGCCGCAGATGCGGCGCGAATTTGGCGGATGCGCCGGCAACATCGCCTACACGCTGAAGATGCTCGGCGGCGAGCCGATCATCCTCGCCACCGTGGGCGCTGATGCCGACCCCTATCTGGCGCACCTGCAGCAGCTCGGCATCAGCACCGAACATGTGCGCGTGCTGCCCGAGCACTTCACCGCGCAGGCGATGATCACCACCGATCTGGACAACAACCAGATCACGGCCTTCCACCCCGGTGCCATGACCTATTCGTCACTGAACCGCGCCGAACAGGCCACCAGCTTTTCGCTCGGCATCGTCGCCCCGGATGGACGCGACGGCATGCTCGAACATGCGCGCCAGTTTGCCGACCTGGGCGTACCCTTCATCTTCGATCCGGGCCAGGGGATGCCGATGTTCGATGGCGCTGACCTCCGGCAGTTCGTTGAACTCGCTAATTACGTGGCGGTCAACGACTATGAGGGCCGCATGCTAACCGAGCGCACCGGCCTGTCGCTCGAACGGATCGCCAGCCAGGTGGAAGCCCTGATCGTCACGCTGGGCGAGCATGGCGCAGAGATCTACGCAGGTGGCCAGCGCTACCGCATCCCCTCGGTCAAGCCAGCAGCGGTGGTCGACCCGACCGGCTGCGGTGATGCCTTCCGCGGTGGCCTGCTCTATGGCATCGAGCGCGGCTTCGACTGGGAAACCACCGGTCGTCTTGCCAGCCTGATGGGATCGCTTAAAATCGCCAAGCAAGGTCCGCAAAACCACGCGATCGGCCGCGAGGCCATCCATGAACAGTTCACCGCCGCATTCGGATATCGTTACGAGTAAGGAGCCGCATCATGCGCCAGATTTCCCGCCCCCTGATTGCGAGCATCATGCTCGGCACCGCAGTGCTTGCCGGCTGTGCCACCGGGAGCAATTCCGGCAGCGTATACTCTCGCGGCCAGGCCCAGCGTGAGCAGGTAGTGCGCATGGCAACGGTGGAGACGGTGCGCGAAGTCACGCTCGACGGCGGGCAATCGGGCGTTGGCGTACTAGCAGGTGGCGCGCTCGGCGGTATTGCGGCCGGACGCAACATCGGCAGCGGCACCGGCTCGCTGGTGGCGGGGATTATCGGCGCGGTGGCGGGCG
>DATLHT010000224.1:0-15662 GCA_035539795.1 Burkholderiaceae bacterium | reverse complement strand
GATGTCGAGGCGGCCAGCAACGCCGAGCCGAAAATCGACTCCGTGATTTCCTCGGGCCGGATCCCCGAGCGTTCAAGCGCAGCGATGGTTGCCAGGCCGCCCAGCTCCACAGCGGAATATTGTTTTAATTTTCCGCCTAATTTTCCAAACGGCGTTCTAATTGCTTCAACAATCGAGACGGTATGCATGCCAGTTCTCCAGTCAAGCCTTCAGGAAGATTCACCGGCATGCGATGCGTGCCGGTCGCTGATCAGTGGGCGCCTTGGCGACGCTCTCGAAATATTGCCGGCGGGGGCGCCGCCGCTACGCGGCACCTTTGCCGTATTGCGTGTTCTGCCCGGAAAGAGCCGATGCCAGGTGACGGGGCACTCACCATCGCCATCACGGGCGCGCTGACCCTGGCCGGTCTCATGTCTTCCTGCCGCGCCGTGCGGCCGGTGCGGCAACCGGTGCTGCCGAAGACGCCACCGGCACACCAAGGAAGGTGCACAGAAAACGCGCCACATGCACCTCCATCTCTGGATCATCGAGCTTGACCGGCCCAGGGTCATTGATCACCGAATTGATCAGCAAGCCGTTTGCGAACTGCATCGCCATGCGGATCTGCACCTCTTCCGTGGCCAGCCCCATCTGCCGCAAGCGTGGCAGCACATGCTCGACGATCATGCCGGAGGCCTTGTAACCCAGCCGCTTGAAGGGCGTCCACACGCCGGGCTGGGCCGAGGCGTGCTTGAAGGCTGCCTGGTACAAGCCGCGATTGCTCCGGAACAGCCCCACCCAGAACACGGAAATCGCATGCAGCATTTCCACCACGTCGACTTCATCGCGCTCCAGCGCCTCGAACATCGCATCGAAGTCGACCTCGATTTCCGAGATCACCATGGTCTGCACGGCGGCGAAAAACGCTTCCTTGTTCTCGAAGCGGCCGTAGAACGCGCCGACCGAGGTCCCTGCACTGCGTGCGATCTCGCTGATCGTCATGTTGTCCAGGCCACCCTGTTCCAGCGCCTGCCGCCCGGCCCGCAACAAGGCCAGCATGGTGGCCCCGCTGCGCGCCTGCTGGGTTGGCATCACGCCTTCGATCTGCACCGCACTGCCCGCATGGTGCTCGGCGTCGTCCACCGCATTGCGCCGACGCCGCACCTGACGGATTTCCTTCATATCATTTCCACCGCAAAAGGTAGCTTTCCAACAGGCTCATGCACTTCGTCAGCGCCACCCCCAGCAATGCCAGGAAGAACAAGACGCCGAACACGCCATTGGTGTCGAAGGTTCCCGCCAGGTAGCTCAGCAACTGACCCAGGCCATGCTGCGAGGCGATGATCTCGCCGCCGATCACGCCCAGCAGGGCGTAGATCAGGCCAAGACGCAGGCCCGAAAAAATTGTCGGTACTGCACTCACAAGGGTAACCTTGAAGAAGATCGTAGCCTTGCTGGCCCCCAGCATGCGCGACAGCGTCACCCAGTCGGAATCGACACTGCGTGCGCCGGCAACGGTACTGTTCAACACGATAAAGAACGTCAGCGAAAATCCGAGAGCGATCTTCGACGCCGGCCCGAGCCCGAACCAGAGCAGGAAGAGCGGCGCGAGCGCAATCCGCGGTAGCGAGTTCATGGCCGAAAACAGCGGCTCGAGGAATTTCTCGAGCGGCGGGTACACCACGAACAGCAGGCCGAACAGCAGGCCGCCAAGGCTGCCGAGCACGAACGCGGCGGCGGTCGACCACAGCGTCCAGCCGGCCTCCTTGAACAGCTTGTGATCGACAAACATCGCCTGGTAGAGATATTCGAAGATCTTCGACGGATGGCCAATGAACAAGGGGTCGATCCACTTGTTGCGCGACACCACTTCCCACAGTACGAAGAAGATTACCAGCATCAGTACCTGGAGCACGAGAATCACCAGGTTTTCGCGTTTGCTGGCCTTCGCCGCCGTCGTCTCCGTTACCGTCGCTGCCATCGCTGCCGTCATGCCTTTTGCTCCAGTGCCTGTTCAAGCCAACCCCAGACTTCCGCATACAGCCGGTGGAATTCCGGATCCTTCTGCAATGCCTTCACGGAACGCGGACGCGGCAACGGGATCGGAATGTCGGCGAGAATCCGTCCGGGCCGGGGCGACATGACGATGACGCGATCCGACAGCGTCACCGCTTCGCTCAGGTCATGCGTGATGAACATCACCGTGCGCTTCTCCGCGCTATACAGGTCGAGCAGCACATCCTCGAGTTGCAGCTTGGTCTGCGCATCGAGCGCGCCGAACGGTTCATCCATCAGCAACACCGGCGACTTGAGCGAGAAGGTTCGCGCCAGCGCCACCCGCTGACGCATGCCGTGCGACAGCGCCTTGGGATAGTGGTTGACGAAATCCCGCAGTCCTACCCGTTCCAGCAGCGTCAGCGCCCGCTCGCGCCGCTCCGCCATTGGCGTGCCACGAAACTCGCCACCCAGCATCACATTCTCCAGCGCAGTCCGCCACGGAAACAGGCAATCGCGCGCCAGCATGTACGCCACGTCGTGGCGTCCGGCCTGCGGCACCGACCCTGCCACCGAGATCCTGCCGTCGTGCAGCGGGATCAAGCCGGCAATCAGGTTCAGCAGCGTGGTCTTACCGCAACCACTGGGCCCGACCACCGAGACGAACTCGCCGGCACGGATCTTCAGGTTGGCATCGTCGACGGCACGGACACCGCCCGGAAACAAGTGATTGACATGATCGATGTCGATCAGCGTGGTGTTCACGTTCTCGTTCATGCGATATCCGTCGTTCATGGCGCTTTCGAATAGACAACGCGCTGCACATCCAGCGGCTTGTCGATCATCTTGTTCTTGACGAGGAACTGATTGAAGCCTTCAACCACCTTGCGGTCGAGCTTCGCGCCGTACTGACCCACAGTCTCCGTCACCACCTGCTGAATTACCTGATCACGGTTCGGCACGTCACCGAGCTTGAAGTGCTTCTTGGCGATCTCCAGGGTTTCCACCGCATTCTTTGGATCGCGCAGCCAAGCGAATGCCTCGTCCTGGGCCCGCAGGAATTTCTCGATCGTCGCGGCATTCTTCTCCACGTATTCTCGGCGTGCCTGCCAGACGACGAAACCTCCGTTCATGGCCTTCACATCATCCGGGCCCTGGCCCTTGCGCATGTCGACCGCCACAGTACAGGTCTTGGTTGCCTGGCACAGCGCCGGTACCGGATCCCAGCTGAGAATCGCATCCACCTGCTTGGCCTGAAGTGCAGCATAGGCCGACGGCGGACCACCCACAGCGATGAATGTCACCTTGTCGCTCGGCACCCCGGCGCCGGCAAACAGTGACTTCACATACATCTCAGTCGCCGAACCACGTGCACTGACACCGATCCGCTTGTCGGCCAGATCCTTCATATTGCCGCCGTAGCCTGCTGCGGCATTGGGCTGCGACACATGTGCGCCGACCGACAGCGAATAGATATTGTTGGTCATCATCGAGCCGACGACCATCAGGTCATTGCCCTTGGAAGCGGCCTGCAGCATCACGTCCATCGAGCTGACAATCATGTCCACGCTCTTCGCGGCAGCCGCCTGCTGGGCCAGCGGTCCGCTCGCCAGCAGCACGGTCTGGCAGTCCAGCCCCTGCTTTTCGCAGAAGCCTTTTTCCTTCATCACCCAGTTGCCCAGGTGAATGATCGATCCCGGATACTCCTGGTAACGGACCACCTCTCGCTGCGCATGCGCGGGCACAACAGCAACAAGGGCAAGAGCGGCACAAACGGACTGCACAAGACGGCGTGGGGTCATGACGGTTTCCTCGGGGCGAGTCATCTATGAAAGCCGCATTTCTGCGGGCGGCCTGGCACGTACTTGAAGCTGGGGAATTAGAATTAAAATTCGAATTCTGATTCGGATTCAAGAATAGAAGCCGGATCACGCAACGCCTATCGGGGGAAACCCGCACGGGAAAGATGCTGCAGTGCACTCGATCTATGGCGTAAGGTGGCAGGCCGATGCGGCTCCAGAGGCGGATCTCGGCGCGCATGCCGCACTGCACGATCAAGCGCAAAAACGGCGGTGTGCGGTGTGCGGTGTGCGGTGTGCGGTGTGCGGTGTGCGGTGTGCGGTGTGCGGTGTGCGGTGTGCGGTGTGCGGTGTGCGGTGTGCGGTGTGCGGCGTGCGGCGTGCGGCGTGCGGCGTGCGGCGTGCGGCGTGCGGCGTGCGGCGTGCGGCGTGCGCACAGTATGTGTCTCACGACACCGATGCGCCACGACGCGCACGCCTATTCGCGGGGAACTGCATGTCACGATGCAGTGGCTCCAATGCCAGCAATACCGGCTGCGCGTATCAGAGCTCTACCGCAAAATCCACGCGGCTGGGCTTGCCCTTGTCGGTAATGCCGTCGGCATTGAGTTTCGGCGTGACCAGGAACAGGCGTTCATTCGGCACCTTGCCCTCTTCCTCGAGATACTTCTTCACCGCCGATGCGCGGCGCTCGGCCAGCGCCTTGAGTTCCGCCTCACCGACCGGGGCGTTTTCCATCATGAGCTTTTCCATCTCGGCCACGGGCAGCGATTTGGTCATGCCGATCATGTTGCGCGGCTTCTTGAACGACTCATTCTTGTAGGCACGCTCCAGGTACTTGGCGTACTCCTGCGGTTGCACCTCGACCTCTTCCGGATTGGCACCGCCGCCCTGCGAGATGAGATCCTGGCGTTTCTGCGCACGCACGCGACGCATCATGTACTCGCGCTTGGCACCATCGCGGTCGGTATCGGGATCCACGCGACCGATGATCTCGAGCTTCAGCGCCGGCCGGTCGGCGAGCGCCTTGGCAATCGTGTCCAGCTTCTTCTCTTGCGCCTCGGTCAGGCGCGAGGTGCCCGGATCGAATTCGATATAGCCCAGGCTATCGCCCCCTCCGCCATCTCCGAACGCCGAGGCAATCAGCGAAAACGGCGAGGTGATCGCTTTGGTGAGCAGATTGATGATCACGCGGATGATCACGCCGCCGACGCTGAACTGTGGGTCCGACAGCGAACCGGATACCGGCAGGTTGACATCGATTTCACCACGGCTGTTCTTGAGCAGTGCGACAGCCAGCAGCACCGGCAGCTTGGTGGCGTCCGGACTGTCGACACGCTCACCGAACGTCAGCTGGTCGAGAAACAGTTTGTTGCTCGCTTGCAGCTGGCCGTTCTCAATGTGATACGTCACGTCGACATTGAGCTTGCCCTTGGTGATCGGATAGCCAGCGTACTTGGCGGCATATGGCGTCAGCCGCGTCAGTTCGATGCCTTTGGCCTGCGCCTGCAGGTTGAGGAACAGCTGCGTCGAGAACGGATTGACCTGGCCTGTGATGCTGATCGGCGCATCGCCATCGACACGCCCCTTGATCGACACATCGGCCGGTTTCGGATCATCCGAGGCCACGCGCGAGATGAAACCTTCCAGGCCGGTCAGGTTGGTGGTGTAGTTCGGTTTGACGAAGAAATCGGAGAAATTGATATTGCCCTTCTGCAGGGCCACGCGTCCCACACGCACCAGCGGCGGCGGACCATCCTTGGGTGTTGTGGGTACAGGCGCGGTCGCCGTCTGGTTTCCTGTCTGTACGTTCGGGGCCGGCGCAGCCGAGGCTTCCGTCAGGCTCTTGCCGACCGTCCCAGCCTCCGGACGCGCCCGGATGTCAGCAAGATTCAGGCGGCCATCGGCATTGAGAATCACCCGTGCATAGAAATCCGCGAGCGACACATCGCCCAGCGTGATGTCGACGGGATTCTGGCGCGTGTTCAACTGCGCATCGATACGCGAAACATCAAGGGCGCGCCAGCGCAGGAAGCTGTCGCCGCTGACCTTGTCGACCGCACGCAGGTTCGCCAGTCGCAAGTTGCCGGTGTAGCTGGTGCGCGCCGCCTTGCCTGGCTCGGTACGGGTAACGAGACGCCCCGCCGCCGTCAACGCACCACCCGCGATCACCGCGTTGCTGTACTCCGCGGCATACGGCTGGAATGCAGCAATATCGAGTGCCCGCAGGTCGAGCTTGAGATCGGCTGCGAAGGGCTCCGGCACGATTTTCCCGGCCACGTTGGCCGTTCCCTTGCGTGCGTCGCTGAAGGCCAGCGTCATCGGCCAGCTGCCCTGGTCACCACGCACGAACGGATACTGGATGTTCTCGACCTGCGCCTTGAGATTGCGCCATTTCAGGCTGGCAGGCTTGCCGCCATTGGCAGCGGCCACCGCCTTGTCTTCCCACGCCAGCTCGCTGTCTGCCAGCGTCAGCTTACCGAGCACCACGCGCCACGGTGCTGCGGACTTCGGCTTCGACTGCGCCTTCGCAGCTGGCGCTGGTGCCGATGCTCCCGAACTGCCCAGCGACGCAAGATCGACGTCGCCATTCGCCGCGCGTGCAGCGGCAACCTTGGCACCCTCGATGGCCACGCCGGCGAGCGCATCCGTCTGCCTGGCAAGATCAAACTGCACGCCGCTCAGCGCAATTTCGCGCGCACTGATGGCGGGCGCCTTGGCCTTCGGCAAGGTCACCTGCAGATTGCGCAGGCTGGCAGACGAATCGGTCAGCACGGCCTGCACGCCACTTGCCGGCCATGCCACCCGATAGTTCAGATCACCGTGGATTTCCGTCTCGCCCAGTTGGCCAGCAAATGCACCGGCATAGAACGGCGCGAAACGATGCGGCTTGACGCCTTCGAGCGCGAGCTTGCCTTCTACGGCTTGCCCCGCGAAACGCAGCGAACCGTCGGTCTTCACGCGGCCGCTGTCCTGAATGGTCGCCGCCACGCTGAGCGGCGCAGGCGCATCGCCAGCCGTCGAGAATTGCGCGAGGCTGATCGCGACATCGTTCAGATCAACCGTGGCCGGCTGACCGTTGACACCCTTGAAGCCGGCATCACGCACATGCACGGTACCGCCCTGCACGCTCAGCTTGTCGAGATCGAACACGCGGGCTTCAGCCTTGGCCGGCTGGGCCGGCCTGGCGGGCGCACCCGATGCAGGACCAGATGCAGGACCAGATGCCGGCGCCGATGCGGCGACTGGCACAACAGCCACCGGATCCTTGGCTTTGGCGACAGACTTGTCAGCGGGATTCGCCAGCAGGCGTTGCAGGTTCAGCGTACCATCGGCAGCCCGGTCAACCCAGATTTCGGGAGCGTCCAGCTTGATCTCGTGAATACCCACACGCTGGCTCAGCGGCGTGCTGTCATCGAGCGTCACCTGCAGCGCACGCCATTGCATCACCGGCGCTTGCGCGGCATCGACCAACTTCATGTCGCGCACGCCCGCCGTTCCGCTGACGATGACGCTCTGATCGCTGCCCTTTTGCTCGAACTGCACATGCAGGCGCGTATCCAGCAAACCCGACTGCAACTTGCCGCGTACCGTGCTGGCCACGAACGGCATGAAGCGCGGCAACTGGAGGCCATCCAGGTTGACCTGAATCGCAGCCTTGTGGCTCGACGCAAATGGCAACACCTCGCCATCCACGAAGATCGGCGAACCATCGATATTGGCGCGAAACGAAGGCTCGGTATAGATGTCGGCCGCGTACGGCAGATTCGACAAGAACGGCAGCGCCACGTTGAGATCGGTCACGGCATGCTGGCTCTGATGCACACGATCGTCATAGCGGAACTCGCCGCGCATCACGCGGATATTGTTCAGCGAAAACCGGGCCGGCTTGGCATCCGGATCCTTCGGTTGAGCCCCCAGTCTGTCGACGATGTCGGAGAAGCTGAAACGGTCGTCTCCGAGATACGCCACATTCACGACCGGCTGATCGATCGTCAGCTCATCGAGCACAGGCGCCAGGCGCAGCAGGCTGGTGAACGACAAGTTGACCGCCAACTCGCCCACCGACACCATCTTGTTCTTCTGGTCCGGCTCGTAGACGGCGATGTCGTGCACCCGGGCTGCCAGCCTGAGCGGATTGACGTTGACTTCGCCGAACGTCACCTTGCGTCCCAGCTGCGTACTGAGCTTGTCCGTCACCACCGAACGGATCAGTGGCGGCCCGCCCAGCCACGCTGCAACGCTCAGGACCACCGCCGTGGCCAGCAAGGCTTTTCCGGTAGTCAGAATGCGGCGCTTGTGCTTGACCGGGATGTTCGGCAACGCGATTTTGGGCATGGAATGGCAGGAAATATCGGGCGATGTGCCGATTCTAGCAATAAGCCAGCGTCCGCTGGAGGTCGGTGTCACAACAAACTGCCTCCACCTGCCCGGCCCACTGACATCCGCGTGCGTGATTCGGCATGACCACAGCACCTTCGCGGATCGCAGCTATCATGGAAGAGCACCAAATTATCAGGAGGGTACTGATGGCCGTCCTACGACTGCTTCGAGCCGCGCTGCTGACAGGTTTAGCCATCAGCGTCAGTCCTGACGCTGGAGCGTCCTCCACATCCCGCCACCGTGGGGAGCGCAGCGAAACCAGCCCCACGCTGCTGGCCCAGGTATCGGCGCGCCCTGGCTCATCGGCCAGCGCCACAGGCATCGATCCATTGCGCGATCAGCAAACCCGGCTGCTGCAACAACGCGCCGCCGAGCAACGCGAGGCGGCCAATCAACGGCTACGCGCACAACGCGAGCAACAGACCGCAGCCGACCGGGCACAGCGACAATGCGGCGCGCTCGACGCACGGGCCAGTCATCTCGCAGCCCAGTCGCGTCTGCCGCCCGGTGATGCCTTGGCGGCAGACCGGCTGCAGCAAGAGCGCCGGATACTACGCGATGATCGTCGACGCATGGGGTGCCGCTGAATACTCGTCGTGGGCACGCGGCCCGGCTGACTGGGCCGCACGAGGCAAGCGCGGCACCAAAAGAAAAAGCCGCTCGATTTGAGCGGCTTTTTCATGCAACTGGCGGAGAGGGTGGGATTCGAACCCACGTTACGGAAGAACCGTAAACCAGATTTCGAGTCTGGCGCATTCGACCACTCTGCCACCTCTCCGGATCGTGGTCGTCGTTTTTGACGAAGCTGCGATTATAGCGTATTTCCGGCCCCACGTTCAAGCGCAGCGGCGTCTATTTTAGACGCCCGGCACCAGCTTGTCGATCCCGCCCATGTATGGGCGCAGCACCTCGGGGATGGTCACCGAACCATCGGCATTCTGGTAGTTTTCCAGCACTGCCACCAGCGTGCGGCCCACGGCCAGGCCGGAGCCGTTGAGCGTGTGCACATACTCGGGCTTGCCCTGGGCATTGCGCACGCGTGCCTGCATGCGACGCGCCTGGAAGTCGCCGATGTTGGAGCACGAACTGATCTCGCGGTAGGTGTTCTGTGCCGGCACCCATACTTCGAGGTCATAGGTCTTCATGCTGCCAAAACCCATGTCGCCCGTGCACAGCACGATGGTACGGAACGGCAGTTCGAGCGCCTTGAGCACGGCCTCGGCATGCCCGACCATTTCCTCGAGCGCAGCAAACGACTGGTCAGCCGGCACGATCTGTACCATTTCGACCTTGTCGAACTGGTGCTGGCGGATCATGCCGCGCGTATCGCGGCCATAGGAACCGGCTTCCGAACGGAAGCACGGCGAATGCGCCACGAACTTCATGGGCAGCGTCTCGGGCTTCACGATCTCGTCGCGCACGATATTGGTCAGCGGCACCTCGGCAGTCGGAATCAGGTAGAAATTCTCCGTGCGCTCACCCGACTCGCTGCCGAAGGTACGCGGGATGCGGAACAGATCCTCCTCGAACTTGGGCAACTGGCCCGTACCGCGCATGGAGGCGGCATTGACCATGTACGGCACATACACTTCGGTATAGCCGTGCTGCAGCGTGTGCAGGTTGATCATGAGCTGCGCGAGCGCGCGGTGCAGGCGTGCGATGCCGCCACGCATCAGCGTGAAGCGCGCCCCACTCAGCTTGGCGGCGGTATCGAAATCGAGGCCCAGCCCGGCGCCCAGGTCCACGTGATCGCGGATCTCGAAGTCGAAGGCACGCGGCGTGCCGACGCGGCGCACTTCCACGTTGCCGGTTTCATCTCGGCCCACCGGCACGCTTTCGTCCGGCAGGTTGGGAATCGACAGCATCAGGTCTGACAGCTGGGCCTGGATCTGTTCGAGGCGGGCGGCCGAGGCTTTCATGGTGTCGCCGATGCCGGCCACTTCGGCCATCACGGCGCTGGCGTCTTCGCCCTTGGCTTTGAGGATGCCGATCTGCTTGGACAGGCTGTTGCGCTTGGCCTGCAGTTCCTCGGTCTGGGTCTGCAGCTGTTTGCGCTCGGACTCCAGGCTCTGGAAACCAGCCACATCGAGGGTGAATTGACGGGTGGCAAGACGCGCGGCAACGGCGTCGATATCTTTGCGGAGCAGTTGGATGTCTAGCATGGTGGCAAATGAAGTCACGGGCCAGCCACGGAAGCGCGGCTGGAACCGGGTATTTTAGCTTAGAGCGGTAGCCTTACAGGCGACGTTCGGCTGGCGCGGCAAAAAAGGGGGTGATTGACGCGCCAGCCTGAACATGGATCGTGCCACGCGCAACATGCGAGCCCCTCATGTCTGCAGGCCCGCACACGGAAGGCATGGGCATCGGCCTGCAGGCGTATCAGACGGTACGCTCCAGGCTTTTGAGTATCAAGGCAGCGCCAGCCACCTCTCGCTCAAGGTCATCATGTCCCCGGTCTGGGCATCGATGATCGTTTATCCAGCAATGGCTGGATAAGATCCCTGGAAGCACGCCCAGACCAGAGACCACAGCACTTACTGCACGCCCGGACAATTGGTATTGAGTGGCAGCACTTTACACATGACGCCATGACGCGTGCGCGTGTCATAAACCTCATCGAATGCGTACGTACTCGTATTGTTTGTCAGGTCCTTGGCCTGTACCCGCACCCAGTGCGCGCCCGAGGGGAATTGCGCAGCCAGCAGCGATGGCGATGCCCCAGTCGAACGGCGCAAGACGGTGCGTACGCCTGGCACGTCAAATGCCGTCTGCCCCGCGGGCAATGCAGTGTCGGTCGGATCGAAAGGCAGGAATTCAGCCTCATAGGTGATGGCATGACCCTGTGGATGAAACGCGCTCGGCCAGCTCCACCGCAGCTCAGTGATCGGATCTCCCTGATTGCCAACCACAGTAAACCAGAACGGCATCGGACGCTTCAGGCTATCGAGAAACTGATTGTAGTTTTTCTCGATGGTATCGACCAGGCGACTGTACTCGGCTTCCCACTGGAGCTCCGTTCCCAGGAGATTATCCTTGTCCGGGGAGCTCGTCACGAAATTGCGTACAGTCGGCTTATAGGTATCCAGGAGGCTGCGCACCGCGTCCTTGGTGAGATACCGGCTGTAAATTTCCGTCACTGCCGCTTTCAGCAGTTCGACATTACCCGGTTCCATGATGAAACGGCGATGCAGAGCACTATCCCACCAGTTGCCCAGGCCGTATGACCAATCCGCATAGCCGAGGGCATTGATCTGACGGGAATAGTCGAGCGCAGCGTCATAGTCCCAGGGCAAGAAATAGAACTTTCCATTGGCGGGATTCTGGTAGAGCGCAAAGTTCTGGGTGGTTGTGTCGTAGTTGCCCAGCAGAATGACACCTGCGAGCCATGTCAGGTAGTTATTCCGATTGAAGTACTGATCGAATGTATCGGCAAACGGAACTCCAGTGTTGCTGAGCGCATCCATCATCGCGATGATCGATGGGCAACTCCTGCCGTCACCCACCTCGTGTTCCAGTGCGGCTTCCAGCGCAGCATTGGCTGTCCCGTCCGGGTTGCAGGCGTAAGCGCTCTTGCGGTTGAAGTTGAAGGATGCAGCCTTGTAAACCTGGGCATTGGCCACTTGCCATCCACGCAGGGTAAGATAGCGCTCGCTGAATTTTTCAATGTGCGTGAACAGACCCAGGCTACCCACGGGGCCAGCGTCTGAAGGCGTATTCACGATGTCGGAATAGACAACTTCGAAGAATTGCGTCCGCATGGACTGGTGATGCGGGATCTGCTTCATCAGATCGAATGCCAGCTTGTTGCGTACACGGGTCAGGTCATACGGGTGCTTGTTCAGCTGCAGCGTATCTTCGCCGTACCACATGGCAGGGCGCACGCCGGTCACAGAATCTTTTTTGGTGCGGATACGGAAGGATTTTTGTGCCGCACCCCTGGTGCTCGATCCGCGCACGCGCATATCTGCATTCCCGCCAGTAAACAGGGCTGACGTGGATGACACATCAATCTTTTGTTCAGGCAGACAATCGTCGCCAGTCGCGACCCTGGTGCGATTCAATGTTTTGAGGGTAACTCGACCGGATGGATAGGCTTGAGTGCTCGGTGTGGCATCGGAGCATTGGCCGGTCGAATAATTGAGGTACGGGCCGGAGCCAGGAGCGTTGGTTGGCTGATAGTTTGCAGCGACACGCAACGCCGTGGTCTGATCAGGGTAATCGACCTGAATTGCCGTTGGCAGGTCATCTGCAGCAGGCGTAAATACTGTCGTCGACGCAGGCGGCACGCCAGGAACGACCGGAATGCTTCCGCCCGGCGGCCCGGCGTTCGGTGGCACGTCGCCATCCTCACCCCCGCCACCACCACAGGCAGACACAAACAGTGCGGTAGTTAGTACCGTCAGGCATAGACCCTTGTTGATCATCACAACCCCCATGTATTTGATTTGGATATCGGCTATTTCCCAATAGCTCGATGGGGGAGTATAACTTATGGATCACTTTTTACCCACCCAAAAGTGGGGTGCCCTGCCTGGAGCCTGGCGGAATATCTTGCCGTCAGGCATGTACACGGGCCTGGACAAGGGTGGATAGCTTCCCTGAAAGATCCTTGGCGGATCGTTTCCTACCTCCATGAATCGGCGTCGAGCGACGCCCCTGCGGTATAGGGTCTCGCGTCAGATTTGCCGCGCCGACGACCTGCTCACGCTTTGCCCGCTTCGTCGTCCCACTTCCGCAGCTGGGCCAGCTTCTCTCCGATCTTGATCTCCAGCCCCCTGGGTACCGGCTGGTACCAGCCAGGTTCGCGCAGGCCATCAGGAAGATAGGACTCTCCAGCGGCATAGGCATTGGGCTCATCATGCGCGTAGCGGTACTCATGCCCGTAGTCCAGTTCCTTCATCAGCTTCGTCGGTGCGTTCCGGAGATGAACCGGAACCTCGCGGCTCTTGTCCTGCTGCACGAAGGCCCTTGCCTGGTTGTAGGCGTTGTAACCCGCATTGCTCTTGGCCGCGACGGCAAGATAGATCACCGCCTGGCCAAGGGCCAACTCCCCTTCCGGGCTGCCCAGCCGTTCATAGGTCAAGGCGGCATCATTGGCGATCTGCATGGCCCTTGGATCGGCCAGGCCAATGTCTTCCCACGCCATACGGACAATGCGTCGTGCCAGATACCGTGGATCGGCACCGCCATCCAGCATTCTTGTCAGCCAATAGAGCGCGGCATCCGGATGTGAACCACGCACTGACTTGTGCAAAGCGCTGATCTGATCGTAGAACGCATCGCCACCCTTGTCGAAACGCCGCAGGTTCTCGGCCAAGGCGCTCGCCAGCAGTGCCTCGTCGACATGCAGAGTGTCGCTTTGCTGAACATGCCGTGCCGCGCGTACGACGATCTCGATATTGTTGAGCAGCTTGCGGCCATCGCCATCGGCGGCGGCGATGATGGACTGGCGCGCAACATCTGTCCATGTCACACCGCCGAGCACGGTGCTGGCGCGCTGCAGCAACTCGGCCAGCTCGTCATCCGACAACGTCTTGAGTACATACACGGCAGCACGTGACAGCAATGCGCCGTTGACTTCGAACGAGGGGTTTTCGGTGGTGGCGCCGATGAAGGTAAACAGGCCGCTCTCCACATGCGGCAGGAATGCGTCCTGCTGGCTCTTGTTGAAGCGGTGCACCTCATCGACGAAGACCAGGGTCGGCTTGCCGAGCGCCCGGTACTGCTCGGCCTGTTCCACGGCCACGCGGATATCCTTGACGCCCGAGAGCACGGCGGAGAGCGCGATGAATTCGGAATCAAAGGCATCGGCCATGAGGCGCGCGAGGGTGGTCTTGCCGACGCCGGGCGGGCCCCAGAGAATCATCGAGTGCGGCTGGCCGGACGCGAAGGCGACACGCAATGGCTTGCCTTCGCCCAGCAGGTGCTGCTGGCCGATCACCTCATCGATGGTGCGGGGACGCAGGCGCTCGGCCAACGGCATGTTGGCGCCCTGGGGGACCGCAGCCTCAAACAGATCGTCGTTCATGCCAGCATTGTCGCAGAAGATGACGCGAAAATCCGGCGAAACGGGCGTACGCGCCTGGCCTGACATGCGCCGTACGTCCTGGCTTTCCAGGATAATGGGCGCTCCTGTGCTTCCTGGACCCGGCATGCCGCAGTCACCGCTTCCACCCCAGCCGTCAACGCCATTGTCACCGGCTCCGTTGCCACGGGCCGCCGTACACCCAACTGCTCATCCGCTCGTCCCTGCCGCGCCCGCGGCGGCACTGCATCCACTGGTGCCGGAAACCGCGTTCGGCCACTGGTTTTTGCGCACACGGGTATGGGAGCAGCATGTCCTGCGGGTGGCCATCAACGATATACAAGGCCTGTTCGGTACGTCACTGCCGGCATCACCGGTGATTCTCGATGCAGGTTGCGGTCAGGGCAGCTCGTTGGCCTTGCTCGAAGCAGCCTTCGCACCGGCCGTACTGATCGGGGTCGATCTGCACCGCCCGTCACTCGCCCTGGCACAGGGCGTGGCACAGCGCTTGCGCACGCCGGTCCAGCTACTTGAATCGGACTGTGCCACGCTCGCCCTGCCCGATGCCTCGGTCGATCTCGTGTTCTGTCATCAGACGCTGCACCATATCGTCGAACAGGAAGCGACGCTCGCCGAATTCCACCGTGTGCTCAGGCCGGGCGGCCGGTTGCTGCTGGCGGAATCGACCGATGCCTACATCTGCTCTTGGGTCATCCGCCTGTTGTTTCGCCACCCGATGCATGTGCAACGCAGTGCCGAGGGCTATCTGCAGATGGTACGCGCGGCTGGCTTTGCATTCGACGACGCCAACGTCTCATATCCCTATCTGTGGTGGAGCCGCGCCCGTGACTTCGGCCTGCTGGAACGCTGGGGCGTGAAGCGCCCCCCGCCACCGGGCCGGCGGCGGGAGACACTGGTCAACGTCGCAGCATTCAAGCCTGCGGCGTCCTGAGGCCGGGGGCACGGAACACCAGTGCCAGTCCGCCGAGAATCAGCACCATGCCGGCGATGCCGTGCACGTTTGGCCAGTTGCCGAGAATCAGCGCATCGAGGATGACCGTGATGACGGGCACCAGGTAGAACAGGCTGGTGACGTTAACCAGATCGCCACGCTGGATCAGCCGATACAGCAGCAGCGTGGCCCCGACCGAAATGATCAGGCCCATCCACAGCAGCGCCATCACCAGACCGGCTGTGACCTCGACGCGCCAGGGCTGGAACGGCGCGATGGCCAGGCACACCGCAAAGCCGATGACATACTGCAGCGGCAGCACGTCGGCAGGATCCTGCGGCATGCGTTTCTGCAGGATCGTGCCGATCGTGACGCACGCCAGTGCCACCAGCGCATACGCCATGCCGGGTGCGGCAACGCCAACGAATCCGGTCTGAATGACCACCAGCGCCAGACCTGCGAGCGCCAGTCCAAGGCCAACGAGACGGGCCGGCGACAGACGCCTCTCGACCAGCAGCAAGGTCAGGAT
>DATLHT010000223.1:0-5048 GCA_035539795.1 Burkholderiaceae bacterium | reverse complement strand
GGCTGTGACGATGCAGAACGGCTGGATGCAGTGAGGGCACGTCGGCTACGCCGTTGCCTTCGTCTGGGACATCTCCGTGGCCGCCACCGGGTCCGGCAGCATCCCGCTCTCCGTCGACGCGTTCCTCGTCGTCGCCGCCGTCGCCCCGACTCTCGGCAGGTGCCATCTGGATCTCTTCGAGCGTTGAATCCCAATCGCTGCATGTCACGTCGACGGGCCGAACAATGACCCCATGGGCGCGAGCATCGCGCACCAGCTGAGCTGGCGCATAAAAGCCCATCGGTTGGCTGTTCAGCAGGCCAACGAGGAAAGCATCTGGGTGATGCCGCTTGATCCAAGCACTGACATAGACCAGCAAGGCGAAGCTGGCCGCATGGCTTTCTGGAAAACCGTACTCGCCAAAACCCCGGATCTGGCGAAAGATCGCTTCGGCGAAATCTTGCGAATAGCCTTTTTCAACCATCCGGCCAATCAGCCTTTTTTCGAACGGCTCCAGGCCACCACGGCGCTTCCAGGCCGCCATCGCGCGGCGCAGCTGGTCGGCCTCCCCCGGGGTGAAATCGGCGGCCACGATCGCCAGCTGCATCACCTGCTCCTGGAAGATCGGTATGCCCTTGGTTCGCCCGAGCGCTTCTCTGAGTTCTTCCTTGGGATAGACCTCGGGCTCCTCTCCGTTACGACGCTTCAGGTAGGGATGGACCATCCCACCCTGAATAGGCCCCGGTCGAACGATGGCGACTTCGACCACCAGGTCGTAGAACGCCTGCGGCCGCAACCGCGGCAGCATGCTGAGCTGAGCTCGGCTTTCGACCTGAAACACGCCCACAGCGTCTGCAGCGCACAGCATGTCGTAAACGGCCTTGTCTTCCTGGCCCTTCAACAGTTTCTGGATCGGATACGGCGGCTCACCGCTCTTCCAGCCCACCCATGTCAATCCGCGACGAATGGCGCTGAGCATGCCCAGCGCGAGCACATCCACCTTGAGCAGCTTCAGCGTGTCGAGATCGTCCTTGTCCCATTGGATGACGGTGCGGCCATCCATCGTGGCGTTTTCCACCGGAACCAAACAAGAGACCTCGTCATTCGCGATCAGGAAACCACCCGGATGCTGGCTCAGGTGGCGAGGGAAATCTCGCAACTGTGTCGCCAACTCGGCCCACAGTTGAACCAATGGCGATTCGGGATCGAAGCCATGTTCGCGCATATGGTCTGGATCGAATCGGCCATGGTCGGTCCACCAGGGCTGCTGCTTGGTGACGGCTTCGATCCGATCCAGATCGAAACCCAGTGCGCGGCCCACATCTCGCAGCGCCGAGCGCCCGCGATAGCTGATCACCACACCGGTCATCGCCGCCCGATGCCGGCCGTACTTGCGATAGATGTACTGAATGACCTCTTCGCGCCGCTGGTGCTCGAAATCCAGATCGATATCCGGAGGCTCCTTGCGCTCAACGCTGACAAACCGTTCGAACAGCAGCTTGGTGCGCGCGGGGTCAACTTCCGTGACGCCCAGGCAGTAACACACTGTGGAGTTGGCTGCGCTCCCCCGACCCTGGCACAGGATGCCCTGAGCCCGCGCCCAATCCACCAAATCGGCCACGGTGAGGAAAAACGGTTCGTACTCAAGCTCCGCTATCAGCTTCAGCTCGCGCTCGATCTGATTGCGCACTTCAACGGGTACCCCTTCCGGATAACGTTTGTTGGCCCCTTTATTGGCCAACTCCCGCAACCAGCTCGCTGGCGTGTGCCCCTCCGGCACGATCTCTCTCGGGTATTCGTATGCCAACTGGTGAAGAGAGAACTCGCAGCGCTCAGCCCAGGCCACCGAGGCTTGCAACCACGCCGGGTCGTACAGCTCGGCCAAACGTTGTCGGGATCGCAAATGGGCTTCGCCGTTCGACTCGAGCTTCGTGCCAGCCTGGGCGACGGTGCAGCGCAACCGGGTGGCGGTCAATACATCCTGCAGAGGCTTGCGCGACCGGCTGTGCATCAACACGTCGCCAGTCGCCACGATAGGCAGGCCACTCAACTCAGCCACCCGGCGCGCGACCGCCACGCGCTCGTCGTCGAAGCGACGATGGCGCAATGCCAACGCGAGACCCGCTCGATCCACACCGAACCACGTCTTCAACCACATTGCCTGCGCAAACAGATGCTCGAACCGTGGAGGGGTGGCTTGGCCCTCGGTGCCTTCAGGGCCATCCACCACCAGCAAAGCCAAACAATCGGCGAGCCCGGCCAATCCAGATGCGTCCGGGCCCTTGCCCTCTACGTCCGACGCGTAGGCCAGGTAGCTGCCTTTGTCGGCTCGCCGGCGCGCCAGGCTGATCCACTTCGAGAGATTGGCGTAACCCCGCCGCGTCCTGGCCAGCAGCAAGAGCCGCGCACCATCTCCGGTCGGGCGGTGAGGATGCTCTTGTGCCCGATGATCCACGGCGCGTTCCTGCGCAGGATCTTCAAGCTCTCTGCCCGCTTTGGCTGACAGAGACGGCGTCCCGCGCGCGCTTTGGGTTTTCGCCATCGGGAAAGTGCGTGGGCGCGCTGGTGTTCCGACAGCGCCCGTCAACCTCATCTCGGTACCGATGATCAAGCGAACCACCGAGTCCAACTCGGCTTTCAGCTCCGCCTCGGTCTTTTGCGCCTTCTTCGCCTCGGCCTCTATCTCGGTCTTCAGTTCCTTCACGGCCTCGTACGCACGAACGACACCGGCCACCGAACACTCATCCGTGATGGCCAGTGCCCGGTAGCCCAGCTCGTGCGCGCGCCGAACCAGCTCTGCCGGCTGCGAGGCGCCGGTCAGGAAGCTGAAATTGCTGCGGCAGTGGAGCTCGGCAAAATCGGGCAGGCCAACTTCGGATGTACTGCGTAGCATGGCGAAAGATCTCGCGTCACCAGCGGCCCCGCACCGTCGATCTTCGGGTCGTTGGCGGCCGCGGAGGCGCCGAGGCCATCCACGACATAACCCGGCAACAGTTCAGAAGCGCCCGACCGACCGCTTTCGGCAAACTGCGAAACCAGATCGTCCAGCGGACTGCGGACCCCACTGCTGCCCACACGCAGCACATGGGTGTAGATCATCGTCGTGCTGACGTCCGAGTGGCCCAGCAATTCCTGCACGGTACGGATGTCGGTGCCAGCCTGCAGCAAATGGGTGGCAAACGAATGGCGCAAGGTGTGCGGCGTGGCCGGCTTGGCAATGCCGGCCTCGTGCACTGCCCGCTTGAAAGCACGCTGAAATGCCTGCTCTTGAACATGATGGCGACGACGTTCCCCGCCGGAGCGCGGATCACGCGACACGCTTCCCTGAGGAAACACCCAGAACCACACCCAGGATTCGGCTGCTCGCGTGTACTTGCGCGCCAACGCATGCGGCAGATGCACACCCGCCAGACCTTCATCACGGTCGGCTCGGTGCAACTCGCCAGCCAGACGCATCTGCACCTTCAATGGCCCTTCCAGCGCCGTCGGCAGCATCACCACCCGATCCTTGCCGCCTTTGCCATCGCGCACGATGATCACGCGCCGGGCGAAGTCGACATCCTTCACGCGCAGCCGAAGCCCTTCCAGCAGACGCATGCCGGTGCCATAGAGCAGCCGGCCGACCAGCCGGTGCTCTTCCGGCAGTGCGACCAACAGCCGGGAAACCTCGGCATGCGACAACACCACTGGCAAGCGCACCTGGCGCTTGGGTCGCCCCAACTCGGCCATCCACGGCAGCTCCTGCCCCAGGACATGCTGGTACAAAAACAGCAAGGCCGACAGCGCCTGCTTGTGGGTGGAGGGCGACACCTGCCGCTCGGCCGCGAGCCAAGTCAGAAAGCCTTCAATCTCGCTACGCCCCATGTCACGCGGGTGCCGTTCGGAGCCATGGAAGCGGACAAAGGCTCGAACCCAATGCACATAAGCCTCTTCGGTGCGCAGGCTGTAGTGGCGGTAGCGGATGTGCTCCCGCAACTGATCCAGCAAGCGGAGCGACGACAGATCAGCAGGAGGAAAAGACATGGCGCGTTCAACAGCGACGACGGCGGAGCAGCAGCAGGAAGTGCACGGAACGACGACACACGCTCCCTGGTGCGTGCGGGAAGTGGGCAGCCAGGCGAGAAGATAAATACTGTCTTTTTGTACAGTGTGCCGCTAACATCGCACCATGGCAAGCCCGTCGCGCAAAACATCTCGAGATCCGAGCAGCCAACGCCAGACACTGGCGCTGGTCCAGCCCAGTCAGTCGCCGGTCGACGGCGTCAACTATCCATCGGCCGACGATCATCGCCCCAACGGCTCATCTGTGCAGATATGCCAGGCCGAGGCCACCGAGGTCGTCAAGCGGCTGAAGCCCGGCCAAGCGGGAACCCGCGCACTGCAACGACGGTACGGCCCTGCGTTGGTTTGCGTGCGTTACCGAAAAGACGCTGGCGGCAACACGCGCTACACGACTGTCGAGCTGGTGGTCGACCACGGACCGCCCCGCCGCCAACCGCTGGTGCGCGTCGCCATCCGCTTCAATGACCCCGACACCCGCTTCCAAGCCCTTGCCCTCGGCGCAGAATGGGACGCTACCCAAAAGACTTGGCGCATGCCCCGCCGCGCGGCCATTCAACTTGGGCTGATCAGCAACAAGCGGAAGGCGGCGAAATAGCTGAATGTGGATGTGTGAAAGTGGTGCCGGTCTCCATTGATGGATATGTGTATCCAGGGGTGGAGATGGGGCATGATGTCTAAAACACGTTAAGCGTTTTGCAGCGAGCTCGTCACCGTGGAACTTAGCGAATCGTCGGAAACCCAGAAGCACTTTGTGGCCGTCGCGTCCGCCTTCGCCAGCGAGCCGAACGTCAGTTTGGGCTCGCCTGGCAAGAAGGGCTTTGGCTCATCGGCCCTGACGGTCGGCGGGAAGATCTTTGCAATGGTCTCTTCAAGCGGAAGCTTCGTCGTCAAACTTCCAAAGCTCCGAGTCATGGAGCTCGAGGGCATAGGTGTCGGCCAGCGCTTCGATCCAGGTCACGGCAGATTGATGAAGGAATGGTTGTCACTCCATCCCTCATCCCGTGAAA
>DATLHT010000222.1:0-6661 GCA_035539795.1 Burkholderiaceae bacterium | reverse complement strand
CCTGCCAGATGGCCCGCTGACGCGCCGGGTCGAGTGTCGACCAGCTGGCGATATCGTCGAGCGTGCGCAGGCAGCCGAGACACCAGTCGTCGGCGCTGCCAGGTGCGCGGTCCATGCGGCAGATGCTGTTGCACGGTGAGGGCGCGCTGGCGCTTGCGTCATTGCCTGCCGCAAGGATCGGCGGCGCCAGCCGCCGGATCCGCCGCGCAGCGCGCAGGTAGGCGGCGCGTGTCATGCGCTGGCGGCCGGGGCCTGCTGGCGTGCGAGCAACGCGCGTCCCGCGCGCGAACCATTCGGGCGGCCCAGCTGCTGCGAGATGAAGTCGCCAGCACGGGCGACTGCATCGAGATCGATGCCGGTGGCGATGCCCAGGCCGTGCAGCAGATAGAGCACGTCCTCCGTGGCGACATTGCCGGTGGCGCCCTTGGCATACGGGCAGCCGCCAAGTCCCGCGACGGAGGCGTGGAAGATCGTCACGCCGACATCGAGGCTGGCCAGGATATTGGCAAGCGCCTGGCCGTAGGTATCGTGGAAGTGCCCCGACAGCCGTTCTAGCGGAAACACGCGGGCTGCTGCTTCGAGCACCGCACGTACCTGCCCCGCGGTGCCGACACCGATGGTATCGGCGATGTCGATCTCGTCGCAGCCAAGCGCCTGCAGGCGCTGTACCACATCGACCACCGAGGCGACCGGTACCGTGCCCTGGTACGGGCAGCCGAGCGCGCACGAGATGCTGCCGCGTACTCGTAGCCCTGCCTGCTGAGCGGCTTCCGCCACCGGCGCAAAGCGGTCGATCGACTCGGCGATCGAGCAGTTGATGTTGCGCTGGGAGAACGCTTCGCTGGCCGCGCCAAAGATCACGATCTCATCGACGCCAGCGGCGAGCGCGGCTTCGAATCCTTTCATGTTCGGCGTGAGTGCCGAGTAGATCGTGCCGGCGTGGCGCGTGATACCAGCCATCACCTCGGCACTATCCGCCATCTGCGGGACCCACTTCGGCGAGACGAACGAGGTGGCTTCGATATTCGCGAAGCCGGCCGCCGACAGGCGGTCGACCAGCGCGATCTTGACCTCCGTCGGCACCGGTTGTGCTTCATTCTGCAGGCCGTCGCGCGGCCCGACTTCGACTATCTTGACGGCGGCGGGATAGCCCATGTCAGTATCCTCGTGCGAGATCCACCACGCCGGCAACCGGCTCGCCCGCTTCGAGCGCGCGAATCTTCCGTGCTATCTGTACGACCGTATCGTCGCGCAGCGTCATCGCGGAAATATGCGGTGTGATGGTGATGCGCGGCTCCTGCCAGAACGGATGGCCGGCCGGCAACGGTTCGGTGCGGAACACGTCGAGTGTCGCGCCAGACAGCTGTTCCGTGCGCAGCATCTCCAACAGGTCTTCTTCGACCAGATGATCGCCGCGGCCGATGTTGATGAGGTGCGCGCCGGGGCGCAGCCTGCGCATCAGGCTGGCATTGAGGATGCCGTCGGTCTCCGGGGTCAGCGGCAGGATGTTCACGAGCACCTGCAGGCCATCGAGGAAGGCATCCTGCTGCGCGGTACCGGTGTAGCTCGTCACGCCATTCAGCTGCTTGGCCGTGCGACTCCAGCCGCGTACCGGAAAACCGAACGGCACCAGCGCTTGAGCAATGCGCGTGCCGAGTACGCCGAGGCCCATCACGCCGATATGGAAGTCATCGCGCGCATAAGGCCGTGCGAACTTCCAGCGGCCTTCACGCTGTTGGACGTCGTAGGCATCGAAACGGCGGAAGTGGCGCAGCACAGCGTGCGTGACATATTCGACCATCTGCATGGCCATGCCCGCATCGTCGAGGCGGATGATCGGCACGTTCGCGGGCAAGGCGCCGGGCGCTTCCGCATGCCAGCGCAGGATACCGTCCACGCCCGCGCCCATGTTGAAGATGGCCTTGAGGTCACGGCGTCCGCGCAGCATCTCGACCGGCGGCTTCCACACCACAGCGTAGTCCGCTTCCTCCTGTTCCGTGTCCGACCAGGTGCTCAGCGCTGCCTCGGGCAACGCGGTGCGAAAGGCGGCCAGCCAGGGATCGTAGCGGCCATCGGGGACATACAACTGCAACTTCATGGGGACTCCAGCGGATCGGTCAGGACGGCAGGTGCATGCCTGCCGCCACGGGCGGTAAAGCCTTGACTTTAACGCAGATCGGCCGGGCCGTCCCCGCGCCGGCGCGTGTGCGGGCGGCATGGTCGCTGCGGCCGGCCCGCGTCCTGCCGGCGTTCCGCTGGGTGCTCAGGCGTGATGGTGGCAGCTGGCCGGTTCTGTCGCTGTGGCGCCCGGCGTCAGCGCCTCCTGCATATCGGTGCGGATACCGAGGCGTGCCAGCAGGGCGCGATCCTTCTCGGCCTGCGGGTTGGAGGTGGTCAGCAAACGGTCGCCGTAGAAGATCGAGTTCGCGCCCGCCATGAAGGCCAGTGCCTGCAGCGCTTCGTCCATCTGTTCGCGTCCTGCCGACAGCCGTACCATCGAGCTTGGCATGGTGATGCGCGCCACGGCGATGGTGCGCACGAATTCGAACGGGTCGAGTGCTTCCACGTCGGCGAGCGGCGTGCCTTCGATCGCGACCAGGTTGTTGATCGGCACCGATTCCGGCGCCGGATCGAGGTTGGCCAACTCGGCGATGAGCCCGGCGCGCTGCACGCGCGATTCGCCCATGCCGATGATGCCGCCGGAACAGACATGGATGCCGGCCTTGCGGACATGGCCGAGCGTATCCAGGCGATCCTGGTAGGTGCGCGTGGTGATGATCTTGCCGTAATAGTCCGGCGAGGTATCGAGATTGTGGTTGTAGTAATCCAGCCCGGCCTCTTTCAGCTGTTGGGCCTGTTCGGGCTGCAGCATGCCGAGCGTCATGCAGGTCTCGAGCCCCATGGCCTTGACCTCGCGCACCATCTGCGCGATGGGCTCCATATGGCGCTCCTTGGGGCTGCGCCAGGCCGCGCCCATGCAGAAGCGCGTGGCGCCGGTGGCCTTGGCGGCGCGCGCCGCTTCGAGTACTTCGTCGAGTGCCATCAGCTTTTCGGCCTTCACGCCCGAGTCGTGGTGCGCGCTCTGCGAACAGTAGCCGCAATCCTCTTCGCAACCGCCGGTCTTGATCGACAGCAATGTCGACAGCTGCACGGCATTGGCATCGAAGTGCTGGCGGTGTACCTGCTGCGCACGGAACAGCAGGTCGTTGAACGGCAGTTCGAACAGTTCAGCGACAGCGTCGACGCTCCATGCCTGGGAGGTGTCGCCGGGGCGCGTCACGGGCGTGGCGCGTTCATGAAAGGTGATGGTGTGTTCCATGGTGAGAATTCTCAGTCGGTATCGGTTGAATATTCAGTCGCTGGCGGCGACGGAGGGCCTGTGCTCAGTCACGTAGGCCGTGCCAGGCGGATGGTGTGGCGGATTGCTCAGCAGGCGTCCCAGATCGAGGTGACGCGCGGCGGCTAGCCGTTGCCGGTCTGCATCCGGTTCCGGCAGATAGGGCACGTGGCCCAGCAGCGGGGCGTCGATATAGCGGTGCAGGGTGTCGAGGTTGGCGGCGGCCGCGAGCATGTCGGGGTCGATGCTGCTGGCGACCCAGCCGGCCAGCGTGAGGCCGCGCGCCTGAATGGCTTCGATGGTCAGCAGTGCGTGGTTCAGGCAGCCGAGCCGCATGCCGACCACCAGGATCACCGGCAGGCCGAGCGCCTGCGCCAGGTCGGCGGTATCGAAACCCGGACTGAGGGGCACGCGGAAGCCACCTACGCCTTCTACCACGACGGTGTCGGCGCGCTGCCGCAGCGCGGCATAGGCAGCGAGAATCGGTTCCAGGGCGATTTCGCGCCCTTCGGCGACCGCTGCGAGGTGCGGTGCAATGGCGAGGCGAAACAGATAAGGGCAGAGTGCGCTGGCCGGCGCCTCGATGCGGCTGGCAGCCTGCAGGCGGGCGACGTCATCGTTGACCAGCATGCCGGTGGCATCCGGCTCTGCACCGGAAGCCACCGGCTTCATGCCGATGGCGCGGATGCCGGCCTGGCCGAGCGCTTCCAGCAGCGCGCTGCTCGACAGGGTCTTGCCGACACCGGTATCGGTACCGGTGATGAACCATCCGCGAGGGCGATTGGGCATGATGTGCGTTTCTCTATGAACGTAGGTGTCAGGCTGGCGACGCCGCCGTTGTCGCAATGTGCGGCGCATGTTCGACGAGGGCGGCGACGAGTCGCTCCAGGTCAGCGCGGGTATGGGCGGCCGACAGCGACACGCGCAGCCGCGCGGTACCGGCCGGTACGGTCGGCGGGCGGATCGCCGGTACGCGCAGGCCGGCGGCGTCGAGCCGGGCGGACAGTGCCAGCGTGGTGGCGTTGTCGCCGACGATGACAGGCTGTACCGCGGTCTGCGATTCCCCGAGCCGCATCGGGCAGCCGGGCACGCTGGCAAGTGCGGCGGGCAGCGTCTGCTGCAGCCAGGTGACATGTGCCTGCAGCGTGGCGCGCCGCGCATCGCCTTCCGGGCCTTCCAGCAGATCGAGGCTGGCGAGCAGTGCATGTGCTACGGCCGGTGGCGTCGCCGTGGTGAAGATATAGGTGCGTGCGCGTTGCAGCAGCCATTCGACGATGGTGCGATGGGCGGCGACGAACGCGCCCGAGAGCCCTGCGCCCTTGCCGAAGGTACCGATGTAGATCAGCCGTTCCGAGCGCAGGCCGGCATGCTCGGCAATGCCGCGTCCGTGGCGCCCGAGCACGCCGAAACCGTGCGCATCATCCACCACGAGCCAGGCATCGTGCTGTTCCGCGAGCGCCAGCAGGGCGCGCATCGGTGCGATGTCGCCGTCCATGCTGAACACGCTGTCGGTCACGATGAACTTGAGCGCGGCCGTGCTGCGTGCCAGCCGCATGGCGAGGTTGCCCATGTCGGCGTGCGGATAGCGCTCGACCTGTGCCTCGGCGAGACGCGCGCCATCGATCAGCGAGGCGTGATTGAGCTTGTCGGTGAACAAGACAGCATCGCTCGAACCCAGCGCAGTCAGCACGCCGAGATTGGCCATGTAGCCGGTGCTGAAGAACAGCGTGGCGGCATCGGGGATGTAGGGGGCATACCAGTGTGCTAGCCGCTCTTCGAGTGCGGCATGCGCCGCGCTATGCCCGCCGATCAGGTGCGAGCCGCCGCTGCCGGCGCCGTAGCGCGCCGCTCCCTCCGCCAGCGCCGCACTCAGCACGGGGTGCGCCGCGAGTCCGAGATAGTCGTTGCTGCAGAAGGCGAGTGGCGTGCTGGCAGCATCCGTGCCCGGCGCGGTGAGTGTCTGATGCGGGGTGCAGGCGGTCGTAGCGACATGGCGGCGCCGGCGCAGGGCCAGCGCATCGAGCAGGGTGAGTTGCTGATCGAGATGGGCGAGCAGGTTCATGCCATGGCTCCGTTCAGCGTCGCCCGCAGGATCGTCGCTGTCTGCTCGGCGAGCCAGTCGATCTCGTCGTCGCTGATGACATAGGGCGGCATCAGGTACACCGTGCGCCCGATAGGACGCATCAGCACGCCGTGGGTGCGTGCGGCGAGATGGAAGCGCTCGCTGAAGCGGATGCCGATCCGGTCGGCGGCGACATCGAAGGCAAAGATCATTCCCTGCCGGCGCAGGTCGGTGACCACGCCATCCGCCAGCGCCCCGGCGAGTTCCGACTGCAGGGCGGCAGCGAGCCGCGCGCCCCGGTCGCGGTTGCGTGCCAGTACGTCTTCGCTGTCGAACAGGTCGAGCGTGGCGAGTGCTGCGCGGCAGGCCATGGGGTTGCCAGTATAGGAATGGGAATGCAGGAAGCTGCGGTTCACGTCCTCGTCCTGGAAGCGTGCATAGATGGCTGCGCGCGTCATCACCAATGCTAGCGGCAGGTAGCCGCCGCTGATACCTTTCGACAGGCACAGGAAATCGGGCCACACCGGCTGCGCGGCCGTGCCGGCCTGCTGGCAGGCGAAGAAGGTACCGGTGCGGCCGCAGCCGACGGCGATCTCGTCGGCCACCATGTGCACGGCGTAGCGGTCGCACAGCGCGCGCACGCGCTCGAGGTAGACGGGGTCGTGCATCGCCATGCCGGTAGCGCACTGCACGAGCGGTTCGATGACCACGGCGGCAATCTGCCCGGCGCGCGTCGCGAGCAGGGCTTCCAGCGCATCGGCGGCACGGTGCGCGACGTCCGCCGCGCTTTCGCCGGGGGCGGCCTGGCGCATGTCGGGCGAAGGCACGATGTGGGCGGGCGTAATCAGCGGGGCGTAGGCATCGCGGAAGATGGCGACATCGGTGACGCCGAGCGCACCGAGCGTTTCGCCGTGGTAGCCATGCTGCACGCACACGAACTCGCGCTTGTCCACCTGCCCGGCGTTGCGCCAGAAATGGAAGCTCATCTTCAGCGCGATCTCGACCGCCGAGGCGCCGTCCGAGGCATAGAAGCAATGGCCCAGCACGCCGCCCGTCAGGGCCGACAGGCGCTCCGACAATTCCACCACCGGGCCGTGCGTGCACCCGGCCAGCGTTACCTCGACGCCACCAGCTCGTGGTGGGTCAACCTGTTCGGCCATGCACATCCGGCCCTCAATGCTGCGCTCAAGGACCAGCTCGACCGCATGGCGCACGTCATGCTGGCCGGGTGCACGCACGGCCCGGTGGTGGAATTGTCGGAG
>DATLHT010000221.1:0-5024 GCA_035539795.1 Burkholderiaceae bacterium | reverse complement strand
ACCCTGGCTCGCCTCGTGTTCCATGCAGATTTCGCTCAAGACCCGCCTAGCCCTTTTTTCTTCGCTGCTCGCCATTGCCCTGACAATCATCGTCTCACTGGGCAGCCAGTTTTTGGCATTCCGGGATCTGCAATCCCTGCTCGAGCAGCAACAATCATCCCAGGTCAAGCTGGTAGCCGAACAGCTAGATACGAAGTTCGAGGACCGCAGCGAAATGCTGCGGCATCTGACGGCGCGGTTGCAGGGGGTCTTTCCGGCATCTGAGTCGCATGCCAATGCCATCCTGCACATTCTGCCGCTCCCGCTGGCATTCGACAGCCTGTTCTTTATCGATCCTCAGGGCAACGTCGACTACTCGACCGCACGGCTTGGCAAACAGCGCCTGAATGTCCGTGACCGCGCCTATTTTCAAGAAGTGCTGCGGACGCGTGAAGTGGTGATTTCCGATCCGGTGTACTCGCGTACCACGCACACCCCCATGGTCTACATGGTCGCCCCGATCGTTGCGCCGGATGGCCGCCTCGTGGGCATGCTGGGCGGTGCACTAAACCTGCTCAAGCCGAATTTCCTCGGACGTATCGCCCACCACCGGATCGGTGTCACCGGTTACTACTGCCTCGTCTCCGGTGGCCCGCGCGCGCTATATGTGATGCACCGCGATAGCGCGCAACTCGGGAAAGCGGCACGGCTGACCGGTGAAAATTGCGGAGACGATATGCAGCCCGGCCGCTACGAGTTCCTGGCACCCAATGTCGCCTTGGTCTCTCGCTATATCCTGCAAAGCACCGGCTGGGAGCTGGTGGCTGTGGTCCCCGCCAATGAAGCCTACGCGCCACTACAGGCGATGCACACCCGCTTGAAGACGATTGCGATCGCGGTTGCAGCGGTCGCGGGTATCGCGGCATGGCTCGCCACCTGGCGCCTGCTCGCGCCGCTGAGTCGCCTGCGGGATGTCGTACGGCGCAGTCGCGAGGACGGCACAGCCTATGAGTCGCTGGTCCTGCAGCGCAACGATGAAATCGGCGAAGTCGGCCGCGAATTCGTATCGTTGATGTCGCAGCTCAACGTCCAGAACGATGCGCTGCGCCGGTCGGAAATAGAGCTGCGCGCCGGCGAACTGCGTATGCGCAATATCGCCGATCATCTGCCGTCGCTGGTGGCCTTTCTTGACCGGAACGAGCGCTACGTATTCAATAACCGCGCATACGAAAAGGAGTTTGGCCGTCCCGCCGCCGAACTGCGCGGCATGCATATCCGCGACCTGCTGGGCGAGGAGGCCTATCAGCGCCTCGAACCCTATCTCCGCCGCGCCTTCGCCGGCGAGGAAATTTCCTTCGAGGTATCGGAGCTGGTCAAGGACGGCAGCATGCTGTGGACCCAAGCCCTGTACCAGCCGGAATGGAACGCCGAGCACACTGAAGTTGTCGGCCTCCACATCCTGGTGCGTGACATCACTGCCGAAAAAGCAGAAGTCGAGCGTCTGGATATGCTGACGCAGCTCGACCACCTGACGGGCATCGCCAACCGCAAGGGATTCGACCGCAGGCTCGCGATCGCCGTTGACGATGCCAATCTGGCGCGCATCCCGTTCGCGTTGCTATACCTCGATCTCGATCACTTCAAGCATGTCAACGATACGTATGGCCATGCGTGCGGCGATGCTCTGCTGCAGACATTCTCCATGCAGATCCTCGGTTGCATCCGCAAGTCCGACACCGTAGCACGCCTGGGCGGGGATGAGTTTGCCATCGTGATCGATGGCATCAACCACGCGGAACAAGTGACACGCGTGGCGCGCGACATTCTCGATGCCACGCGCCTGCCCTTCGTGTTCGGTACCCATGTCATCCCGATCGGGGTGAGTATCGGCATTGCGCTGAGCCAGCCGGAGCGCAATACGGTCGACGACATCAAAGCGCGGGCCGATACTGCGCTGTACCGTGCCAAACAGAACGGCCGCCACCAATTTGCTGTGGACGGCGATGCCCCCACGGCTGCCTGTACACCGTTTTACAAATGGTTACGGCGGTAGCGATCTGGTAGCCGGTGCAAACCGGCACGCCCCATACACTTCAGGTACGCGCACGCTGCGCGTTTTCTACGAAATGGGGTGTGAGATGAATAAGTCCGTGCTCGCCGCCGTCTGCGCCGGCGCCTTGCTGCTGTCGACGCAAGCCATGGCGCGTGTCGATGTCTTCCTGGGCCTGCCCGGCGTGGTGGTCGCTCCACCTCCCCCGGCCTACTATCCGCCGCCGGTCGTGTACGAACCGGCACCTCGCTATGTGCCACCGCCGAGCGCCTGGTATGACGACCGCTGGGAGCGTCGCCAGTATCGTCGCTGGCTGCGCGACCAGCGCGAGCGCGAACGCTGGGAGCGCCGGCAATGGGAGCGCGCCCATGGCTGGCGCGACCGGGACGACGACTGACGCCGTCCTTGCGTGACGGTTGCGACTTGCGGCAATGCGGTCTCTGTCAGGAGGGCCGAGCATGTACCCGGATCCTGCCGACCATTGCGATACGATCACCGTCTTGCCACCTGGGCATCCATTGGAAACTGCGGACGATGGGGAACAGATTTGCATCTCCGCTGACACAGCGCTCATTTTGACGCTGCAGCCGCCTCTGGAAATGCTTCGTCGAATGTCAGGATGTGCCCGGACAGTGCTCCGTCATAACCGGGCAAGGCATTGATCACCTGACGGAAGCCGGGACTGCCTAGTAGCGCCAGCACATCTGCCATCAATGCCGTGTCGAGGGCTCGCCGCTCCACGGCAAAAAAATACCGCTCGCGAGCCAGCGGTACAAACTCCAGCCCGAATTTCTGTGCCGCGGTCTGCACACCGAAACCAGCGTCCGCCATGCCACTGGCGATATATGCCGCGACGGCCGCGTGGGTGAATTCTGTTGTATCAAAACCATTCACGCGTTGCGCCGCCAGACCGGCGCCATCCAGCATCAGTTCGAGCAGCATGCGCGTACCGGAACCGGCCTGACGGTTGACGAATCGCACATCGCTACGTGCAAGATCGGACAGCGCCATGATGCGCTTGGGATTACCCGGCGCCACAAACAGCCCCTGGTTACGCGTCGCCAGATGCACCAGCCGGTGCCGGCGCGGATCCAGCCATTGACGGTAATATCGTAGCGCCTCGTTCTCGAACGGACCCAGCGGAACATGGAATCCCGCCAGATCGCATTCGCGATGGGCCAGCGCGGCCGCTGCCTCGGCGCTGTTACGAAAGCGCAGCTCGAGCGGAAAATGGGCAGCCTTCAAACGCTCCACCAGCGCTTCCACGGCAAACCCGTGACTGGCATACAGGCGCAAGGCTTCACCACCGTTCGCCACCACGCGTGCCAGCTCGGTTTCCAGTTCCGACGCCAGGCTGCTGAGCATCGGTGCGAGACGGGCATCGATCCGCTGCTGGGCCCGGAGCAACGTTTCGGCCAGCAGGGTGAGGCGCGTGCCGGTGCCGCGCTGCTTGACCAGCAGCGCACCACCAAACACGCCCTCGGCCGAACGCAGCAAGCCCCATACATGCCGATACGACAGACTGGCCGCGCGGCACGCCGAGGCAATCGATCCACCCGCCTGGATATGTTCCAGCAACTGCATCAGCACGCCCGTATCGAGCGGCGGTTGCGTCTGATCGTCTGGTAGCTGGCGGGCGACCTGCAGGCGCGGGCGAATAGCAATCCGATAGTTCATGCAAATTCTTTCATATTGTCGACAAGCAATCAGCCTGCTAGATTGATCATATTACGATGATTATTATGCAAATTTTTGCATAAATATACCCCCCCATACACCCCTCAGCAGTGCCCTTCTCGCAGTAATACGGTCTCAGGCCGTACGGTGTGCACTGGCCAGAGGCGGCGCGGAGACATGTCATGAACAAGCGAGTCATTCCCATCGCGCCCGAAGGGGCGAGCCGGTTGCGCAAGCGCCAGCAGCCCAAGGGCCGGCAGGTCGATCCGGCCGCGCTCGAAGAAGTGCGCCACCTGCTCGGCGATGCGCCGCGCCGCGCCGACCTCCTGATCGAGCACCTGCACGCCATCAACGACCACTACGGTCAGCTGGCCACGCCGCATCTCGCCGCCCTGGCCCACGAGATGGGCATGGCACAGACCGAGGTCTTCGAGGTCGCCAGTTTCTATCACCATTTTGATGTCGTGCGTGAAGATGCCGATGGCCGGATCCATCCGCCGGCGGCGCTAACGGTGCGCGTGTGCGAAGGCATCGGCTGCGAACTGGCCGGCGCTCATGACTTGCTGGAACGCCTGCCCGCCCTGCTGGGCACCGAGATGCGCGTGCAGGCCGTGCCGTGCGTGGGCCGCTGCGAGCAGGCACCCGTCGCCGTGGTCGGGCAAAATCCGGTGCCGCACGCCACCTGCGAAAACGTGCAGGCCACGGTGCAGGCCGATGCACGTATCGAAGTGCCGGCTCCGTACACCGATTTCGCCGCCTATCAGGCAGAAGGCGGCTACCAGCTGCTCAAGCGTGTGGTGTCCGGCGAACTGACGCCCGAGACCATGATCGAGACGCTCGAGCACTCGGGTCTGCGCGGTCTCGGCGGCGCAGGTTTCCCGGCCGGACGCAAATGGCGCATCGTGCGCGGTGAAGCCGCCCCGCGCCTGATGGCCGTGAACATCGACGAAGGCGAACCCGGTACCTTCAAGGACCGCTACTACCTCGAGCGCGATCCGCACCGCTTCCTCGAAGGCATGCTGATCGCTGCCTCGGTGGTCGGCGTGGCGGCCATCTACATCTACCTGCGCGACGAATACGCGGGTTGTCGCGCGCTGCTGAGCGCCGAACTCGACAAGCTGCGTGCCGCCGCGCCGGTCCCGCTGCCGACCATCGAGTTGCGGCGCGGTGCAGGCGCCTACATCTGCGGCGAAGAGTCGGCCATGATCGAAAGCATCGAAGGCAAGCGCGGCGAACCCCGCATGCGCCCGCCGTACATCGCGCAGGTGGGCCTTTTCGGCCGCCCGACGCTGGAGCACAACTTCGAAACCCTCTACTG
>DATLHT010000220.1:0-2634 GCA_035539795.1 Burkholderiaceae bacterium | reverse complement strand
GGGACACGGCGATGTAGCGCCCCTCCGTTCAGATCCCTTCCCGTACCTCAAACAGCCGGCGATACTCGCGGATGGCGTAGCGGTCGGTCATGCCGGCAATGTAATGCGCGATCAGGCGCGGCTGGTCCTTGCCGTCGGCCTGGTATTGCTGCGGCAGCAGGCGCGGATCGTCCATGAACAACTCGAACAGGTCGGTGATGATACGGCCAGCCTTGGACGACATGCGCATCACCTGGTAGTGGCGATACAGATTCTGGAACAGGAAGCGCTTCAGCGCCGTGGCCTCCTTGCGCATGTCCTCGCTGAACGCCACGAGCGGTCCGGTGGCGCGCACATGGTCGATCGAGGCCGGGGCGAGGCGCGCCACATTGGCCTGCGTGGTGGCGATGAGATCGACGATCAGGGCATTGATCATGCGCCGCACGGTTTCATTGATTAGACGGCGGCCATTCAGCCCCGGAAACGCGCGCAATGCCTCCGCATGATGCTCGACCCAGAGCGGCACGTCCTGCATCTGTTCGATCGTCAGCAGGCCGGAGCGCAGACCATCGTCGATATCGTGGTTGTTGTAGGCGATCTCGTCAGCGAGATTGGCGAGCTGCGCTTCCATCGATGGTTGCGTGCCTTCGAGGAAACGCCGGCCAAGCTCACCGAGCGCTGCAGCGTTGACGCGCGAGCAGTGCTTGAGAATGCCCTCACGCGTCTCGTAAGTCAGGTTCAGTCCATCGAATCCGCCGTAGCGCTCCTCGAGTGCATCAACCACGAGCAGACTCTGGAGGTTGTGCTCGAAACCGCCATACTGCTGCATGCAGGTGTTGAGCGCATCCTGTCCAGCGTGGCCAAACGGTGTGTGACCCAGATCGTGCGCGAGCGAAATCGCTTCGACGAGATCCTCGTTGAGCCCGAGATGGCGGGCAACCGAGCGCCCGATCTGCGCGACCTCGAGACTGTGCGTGAGGCGCGTACGGAACAGGTCTCCCTCATGATTGACGAAGACCTGGGTCTTGTATTCGAGCCGCCGGAAGGCCGTGCAGTGGATGATGCGGTCACGGTCCCGCTGGAACTCGCTGCGCGAGGTCGAACCGGGCTCGTCATATATACGGCCACGCGACAGCGCGGAACGCGCTGCGTACGGGGCAAGATGGCTTTCGATATCGGTCATCCCCCGTCTCCTTGTTCAACGTTACGCGACGTCCGGCTCGGCCGGCGGGTGGATCACGGCGCGCTGTAATGTAGCGTGCAAATCAGCATCCGGCACGGTCGTGACGAACGCCTCGCCGAGCCGACGCAGCAGGATGAATTTGATGCTGCCTGCCTCGGCCTTCTTGTCGACTTTCATGAGTTCGACATAGCGCGCCATGCCAAGATCCGGCGCGACGGTCGGCAACTGTGCTGCGCGCACCAACTCGGTCAGGCGCGCACGCGTTTCGACATCAATGAAGCCCAGCCGCTCGGACAGCGACGCCGCCATCACCATGCCGCAACCCACGGCCTCGCCGTGCAACCACTCGCCATAGCCCATGCCGGCCTCGATGGCGTGGCCGAAGGTATGGCCAAAATTGAGCGTAGCGCGCAGACCCTGCTCGCGCTCATCCTGTGCGACCACGTGTGCCTTGATCTCGCACGAGCGCTTGACCGCCAGCGCCATCAGTTCCGGATCGCAGGCATTGAGCGCACCGATATTCTGCTCGATCCAGCCAAAGTAATCGGCATCGGCAATGGCACCATGCTTGATCACCTCTGCCATGCCTGCGGCCAGTTCACGCGGCGGCAGGGTCTTGAGCGTGTCGATATCGGCAATCACAGCCTGCGGCTGGTGGAACGCGCCGATCATGTTCTTGCCGAGCGGATGATTGATGCCGGTCTTGCCACCTACCGAGGAATCAACCTGTGACAACAGCGTGGTGGGAATCTGGATGAACGGCACACCGCGCATATAGCAGGCCGCGGCAAACCCGGTCATGTCGCCAACCACACCGCCACCGAGGGCGACCAGCGTGGTCTTGCGGTCCGCGCCACAGCGCAGCAGTGCATCGAAGATGCGGTTCAGGGTTTCCCAGTGCTTGAACGCTTCGCCATCCGGCAGCGTGACGGTCGAGACCTTCTTGCCGAGACTGCCAATCGCGGCTTCGACTTGGGCAGCATAGAGCGGCCCGACGGTCTCGTTGGTGACGATAACGGCCTGCGTGCCGCGGATATGGGGTGCCAGGAGGCTGGCATCGGCGAGCAACCCGCTGCCGATATGAATCGGATAGCTGCGGTCGCCCAGGTCAACGTTCAGGGTGATCATCGTGTCGGGCATCAGTGGGCGCTGGCGGAATCGCGCCCCCCATTTCAAGTTGCATCAATACCATATTAACAAGCTGTGCCACGCTCGGCTTGCCCGTCTCGATCACGAAATGGGCGACTTCGCGGTAAAGCGGATCGCGCTGCGCATACAGCGCCTCGAGCTTGGCACGGGGATTCTCGGTTTGCAGCAAGGGACGGTTGCGGTCGTGACGCGTGCGCTGCCAAAGGTCGTAAGGATTGGCGCGCAGGTACACTACCACGCCGCGCTCATGCAGATGGGCACGGTTCTCGGGCCGCAGCACCGCGCCGCCGCCGGTCGCCAGGACGATCCCTTCGCGACGCGTC
>DATLHT010000219.1:0-5084 GCA_035539795.1 Burkholderiaceae bacterium | reverse complement strand
GCTTGGAAGGAACTGACACCCGCCGCCGAACTCTTGCCATCGAACATCAGCCGGACCATTTCGACGGCATGACGCACCTGCAGAAAGCGGGTGCGCACCGAAAAGTACAGGCCGGTCGCAAGACACAGGTAAACGAGCGCCGGACTCCATACGAGGTCGTTCACGGTTTTGACCCATTCATGCATGCCTGTACTCCTGTCGTATCATCGTTGCGGCCCGGTATGATGGCGGAAACGATGTTGATCTTCAATTATGGTCTGATGGCTGCGCATGCTGCGGCTATCGGCGATCACGGATCGGCTGCGAGTCGCTTACCGGTCAACTGTGGATGTTTTAGCCGGTTTGCGCAGCATTTGCCAGCAACCTCAACCAGGATAAGCTCGCCTCAGATAGCCATGACGACCTCGCCTCCACGTAATCCTGGCGACCAGCCCATGCTGGCGCTGCAGCAGGTCAGCAAACGCTACCGGGATACGCTAGTGGTGGAGGGGCTCGACCTGACGGTCGCGGCAGGACAGTGCGTCGGCCTGCTCGGACCCAATGGCGCCGGCAAGACCACCACCATCCGCATGCTGCTCGGCATGACAGTCCCGGATACCGGCACCATCACCCTGTGCGGCGAACCCGTGCCCCGGCGTGCAGCACAGGCGCGGCGACGCGTAGGCGTGGTGCCGCAGTTCGACAATCTCGACCCGGACTTCAGCGTCCGCGAGAATCTCCGCGTGTTCGGGCGGTATTTCGGTATCGCCCCCCGTGTCATCGAATCCCGCATTCCCGACCTGCTGGCCTTTGCGCGCCTGGAAAGCAAGGCCGATGCTGAGGTCAAGCAACTGTCGGGCGGCATGCGCCGGCGCCTGACACTGGCTCGCGCGCTGATCAATGATCCCGATGTGCTGGTACTGGATGAGCCCACCACCGGCCTCGATCCGCAGGCCCGCCACCTGATCTGGGAGCGCCTCAAGTCGCTGCTGGCCGCCGGCAAGACCATCCTGCTGACTACGCATTTCATGGAAGAAGCCGAGCGGCTGTGCGATGTGCTGTGCATCATCGACAATGGCCGGAAGATCGCCGAAGGCTCACCGCAGGCGCTGATCCTGGAACAGATCGGCTGCGACGTGGTGGAGATCTACGGCGACGGCGCCGCGCACTGTCTTGCACGCGTCGAGCCGCTGGCCGAACGCGTCGAGGTGCGCGGCGATACGCTGTTCTGTTACGTGCGCGACGCCGCGCCGCTGATGGCGGCGCTGAAGCCTCTGACACAGCTGCGGTACCTCCATCGTCCAGCCAACCTGGAGGATGTCTTCCTCAAGCTGACCGGCCGCGAGATGCGGGACTGACCACCTGAACGCGTGACGACCTCCGGACCATCCCATGCCCTATCCCCAGTCACCCTTCCCGCTCAACTTCAGCAACTGGCGTGCCGTCTGGTATCGCAACTACCTGGTCTGGCGCAAGCTGGCCATACCATCCATGGTCGGCAACCTGGCCGATCCCATGATCTATCTGTTCGGCCTCGGTTTCGGCCTGGGCCTGCTGGTGGGCCAGGTGGACGGCGTGTCGTACATCGCCTTCATCGCGGCTGGCACGGTCGCGTCGAGCGTCATGATGACCGCGAGCTTTGAGTCGATGTACTCAGCGTTCTCGCGCATGTTCGTGCAGCGCACCTGGGAGGCGATCATGCACGCGCCGCTGAACCTGGGGGACATCGTCATCGGCGAGATTGCCTGGGCCGCCAGCAAGGCCGTGCTCAGCGGCATCGCGATTCTCGCCGTGGCGAGCGCGCTCGGGTATGCGCACTGGCCGGATGCGCTGTGGGTGCTGCCGATCATTGTGCTGGCGGGAGTGATGTTTGCCAGCCTCGCCATGATCGTCACTGCACTGGCGCCGAGCTATGACTTCTTCATGTTCTACCAGACGCTGGCGATGACGCCGATGCTGCTGTTGTCGGGCGTGTTCTTCCCGCTCAGCCAGTTGCCGGCACCCGCGCAGGCCGTGGTACAGGTATTACCATTGCCGCACGTGGTGGCATTGATCCGCCCTGTCATGCTGGGGCAGGCGCCAGCACAGCCGCTGCTGCATCTAGCCGTGATCGTGGCCTATACCGCTGCGGGTGTCGTGACCGCCTTGTTATTGACCCGTCGGCGCATGCTGCGCTGACCGGCGCCCAGTCAGGCTGCAACGCCATCGGGAACATTCACTGGCGTGTCTTTCATTCAGTCGGCGCTGAAGTACTTCAGGCCGATGATGCCTGCCACGATCAGGCCAATACAGACCAGTCGCGCCGCAGTCGCCGGTTCCTTGAACAACATGATGCCGAGGATTGCCGTACCGACTGCGCCAATACCCGTCCACACGGCATAGCCGGTGCCAACCGGGATCGAGCGCAGTGCAAGCGAAAGCAGGACGACACTGATGGCCATCGCCACGAGCGTGAACACGCTCGGCCACAGCCGCGAAAATCCTTCGGTGTATTTCAGGCCGATAGCCCACGTCACCTCGAACAGTCCCGCGACCAGCAGAATCATCCACGCCATGCCATCTCCTTGATCACCTTGTTCATGGTGCTGGGCTTCAGATCTCGCAACTGTCGAGACCACGCGCGAGATCGGCCTGCAGGTCGGCCACGCTTTCGAGGCCTACGGCAAGACGGATCAAGCCTTCCGAAATACCGGCAGCCGCCTTGGCTTCGGCGCTCATGCGGCCGTGCGTGGTGGTCGACGGGTGCGTGATGGTGGTGCGGGTATCGCCCAGATTGCCGGTGATCGAGCAGACCTTGGTCGAATCGATGACGCGCCATGCGTTGGCCCGCTGCGCCTCAGGCGATGCACCACGCACCACGAACGAGACAATGGCGCCGCCTGCGGACTGCTGGCGCATGGCAATGGCGTGCTGCGGATGCGAAGGCAGTGCCGGGTGATAGACGCGCTCCACATTCGGGTGCGACTCCAGCCAGTTGGCCAGCGTGAGCGCACTGGCAGAATGGCGCTCCATGCGGATCCCCAGGGTCTCCATGCCTTTCAGGATCACCCAAGCATTGAAAGCCGAAAGGGTCGGGCCAGCCTGGCGCACGAACGGGAAGACCTTGCCCATGATCAGGTCGCGCGAGCCGACGATGGCACCGCCCAGTACCCGCCCCTGGCCGTCGAGATGCTTGGTAGCGGAGTGGATGACAACATCGGCGCCATGCTCGAGCGGACGCTGCAGAATCGGCGTGCAGAAACAGTTGTCGACTGCCAGAATGGCGCCGGCTTCCTTGGCGACCGCCGCAACCGCGCGGATATCCGCCACCTCGGTCAGCGGGTTCGATGGCGTCTCCAGAAAGAACAGCTTGGTGTTTGGTTTGACGGCAGCACGCCATGCCTCCGGCTTGGTCGGATCGACATAGGTGGTCTCGATGCCAAAGCGTCCGAAGATCCCGGAGAACATCTGGATGGTCGAACCGAAGATCGACTGCGAGCTGACGATATGGTCACCCGCCTGCAGCGTCGCCATCACCAGCGACATGATCGCGCTCATGCCCGAGGCCACGGCCATGCAGGCCTCCCCGCCCTCCAGCGCCGCCAGGCGGCTCTGGAACATTGCCACGGTCGGGTTGGTGAAGCGCGAATAGACAAACCCTTCTTCCGCATTGGCGAAACGGTGCGCAGCTTCGGCGGAATTATCGAAACAGAAGCTGGAAGTCAGGTACAGCGCCTCCGAATGCTCCATGAACTCGCTGCGCAAAGTGCCAGCGCGCACGCCAAGCGTATCGAGGCCAAGATGGTCAGGGTTCAGGTCGGAATTCTGGGGGGTCGTCATGATGATATCCGGAGCGGCAAGGCCGCAATAAAAAAGCCCGTTCGGGCGACGCGCTTGCGTCGGAACGGGCCCTTGGCGAAAACGCCGGCGATACTCACCGGCCTTCCGCTGCGCTTTAGCTGTTTGGGGGCCCGCCCCGCGTCCGCAAGCTACGAGTCAAATCGACGCAAAACCATGTTACGGCGTCCCGCCAGCAGCGTCAACTGGCGCGCGCTTCCTGTTTTTCCTGGCTGGCCAGCGCCACGGCATCCGCAAGCAGCTGGTCGGGTTCCAGAATCGTCAGACCGCGACCCGCCGCGACCGCTTGTGCGACCGTGACCTCGGCGACGCGTTGCGCCGTCATCGGCATATTGCGCTTGCCCACCATGGTATGGGTGATCTGGTCGATCGCCCCGCGCACCATGCGCGCGAACCATCCTTCTTCTTTCCGGCCCATGCCCCATGTCGAGGGACGCACGACCAGGAGGGTTTCGAACGGCAGCGCGGCGAGTTCCAGTTCCGCCACGTTCTGCAATTTGTTGTGAAGCGCGGCCGGCTGCGAGAAGGCAGAGATCGGCGTGACGAGTATGAAGCGCTGCGTGCCATTGGCCAGCACACGCCGCGCCAGATCGAGGACAGCATCCTCGCTGACCGTGTGATAGACCTCAGTGCGGCGCAGGTGGTCGTCAGTACTGCCGACCACGCAATACACGTCATCGGCCCGCAGGGCATCCGGCGATTCGACACACACCAGCTTGAGCACCGTGCCACTGACCGGTTGACGTGACCACGCATAGACCTTGTCGTAGGCGGTTTGGCCCAGCAACTGGTCGAGCATGCGCTCGCCCAGCCGGCCGCCGGCACCCATCAACAGGGCCGTGCGGCGCGGGGCCTCGGCGTCTGCCCCGCGCAGTCCGATGCCGAGGGCCTGCTCGACCTGCTTCACTCGTGCACCGCACGCTGCAGGTGCAACTGGGAGCGCTCGTGGTCGCCTGCGCCATCGCGATCCGACTTGGCGGCCGGCGCATTGCGCGCTTCTTCGAGCGAAGCCAGATAGGCCTCGTCGATGTCGCCGGTGATGTAATGCCCGTCGAAGCACGAGGCTTCGAACTGGTCGAGCGCGGGATTGATGTCGCGCACGGCCTGCTTCATGTCTTCCACATCCTGGTACACCAGCAGGTCGGCGCCGATGATGCGCGCGATCTCTTCGTCGGTGCGGCCATAGGCCACCAGTTCGCCGCGCGTCGGCATGTCGATGCAGTACACGTTGGGGAACTTCACCGGCGGCGCGGCGGAGGCGAAGATCA
>DATLHT010000218.1:0-1556 GCA_035539795.1 Burkholderiaceae bacterium | reverse complement strand
TGGGCCTGTCGATGATGGGCGACGCCCCGTCCGCACAGGCGGCGGATGGACCCGGAACGGTCACCATCTATACGACGGCCCAGGACAGTGCACAGCGATTGGCGCGCTCCGGGACGGCGACCCTCAAGCCCGGTCACAAGCTCACCGAAGTAGAGAACTCGGTCTTCGTCGACCCTTCGAAGAAACACCAGTCTTTCCTCGGGATCGGCGGCGCGATCACCGATGCCACCGCCGAGGTCTACGCCACGCTGTCGCCGGAGAAGCGTGCCGAGTTCATGCGGGCCTACTACGACAGACAGGATGGCATCGGTTACTCGCTCTTGCGCACGACCATCCACAGCTCCGACTTCAGCTCCGCCAGCTATACCTACATCGAGGAAGGCGACAAGGATCTGGCGACGTTCTCCATCGAGCACGACCGGAAGGCGCGCATTCCGATGATCAAGGAGGCCATCGCGGCAGCGGACGGCGAGCTGCCGCTGTATGCCAGCCCATGGAGCGCACCGGCTTTCATGAAGACCAACAAGCACATGCTGCGCGGCGGCGTGCTGCTCCCTGAATACCGTGATGCATGGGCAAAGTACTTCGTGAAGTTCATCCAGGCCTACGAGAAGGAAGGTATTCCGATCTGGGGCATCACCGTGCAGAACGAGCCGATGGCCACGCAGACGTGGGAATCGATGCTGTACACGGCCGAAGAAGAACGCGACTTCCTCAAGCTTCACCTCGGGCCGACCATGCACGCGGCCGGTTATGCCGACAAGAAGATCATCGTGTGGGACCACAACCGCGACATGATGCTGTACCGCGCGCAGGTGATCCTGGGCGATCCGGAGGCGGCGAAGTACGCGTGGGGTCTCGGCTTCCACTGGTATGAAACATGGGCCGGCTTCGATCCCATGTTCCGCAACGTGGCTGCGGTGACCGAAGCCTTCCCCGACAAGCCCGTGCTGCTGACCGAAGCGGCAGTGGAGAAATTCGATCCCGCGCGCTACCAGCACTGGCCGAACGCGGAGCGCTACGGCACCTCGATGATCAATGACTTCAACAACGGAGCCGTCGGCTGGACCGACTGGAACATGCTGCTCGATGAGAAGGGCGGCCCGAACCATGTCGGCAACTACTGCTTCGCGCCCCTGCACGCCGACACCCGCACCGGCGAACTGATCTACACGCCCAGCTACTACTACATCGGCCACTTCTCCAGGTTCATCCGACCGGAGGCGCGCCGCGTCAGCACCGCCACCAGCCGCAGCACGCTGTTGTCGACCGCCTTCGTCAATCCGGATGGCCGCCTGGCGACGGTGGTGATGAATCCGACCGACAAGGAGATCGCGTACAACTTCTACGTCGGCCAGGACTCGGCGGTGGTGACGATCCCTGCGCGTGCCATCCAGACGCTGGTGCAGTAGGCATGCCCGTGTCCCCGCAGGGGATCGCACGGCTCTCGTTGCTGGCGCTGGCGGTATCCGCTGCCACGGCGCACGCGGCCGAGCCGTACCCTTGGCCTGACGGCCGGAGGGCGGCAGTGAGCCTGGCGTACGACGACGCAGCCC